>CAYGUD010000220.1:0-4562 GCA_964352865.1 uncultured Hyphomonas sp. | reverse complement strand
CATTAAGACAGGTGGCAAACAGTATAAAGTTGCCGAGGGCGATGAAATCGTCATTGAAAAACTCACCGCAGATGCAGGTGAAAGTGTCACTTTTGAAGACGTCCTGATGCTGGGCGACGATAAGAACGTTACCATTGGCGAACCGATCGTCGCTGGAGCTAGCGTCGTCGGGACCATTGCCGAACAACGCAAGGGCGCCAAAGTCCTGATCATGAAGAAGCGTCAGCGGAATACCTACCGGCGCAAAAAAGGACACCGTCAGCTCGAGACCGTCGTGACCATCGACTCGATTCTCGCCGACGGGAAAAAAGCACCGGCCAAGAAAAAAGCTGCTCCAAAAAAGGAAGAGGCTGCCAAAACAGAAGCCGCTCCTAAGGCTGAGGCCAAGAAAGCAGCCCCGAAAAAGGACGCTGCACCGGCTAAGGCAGACGACCTGACGAAAATGAAGGGCCTCGGCAAAGTGTTTGCTGGCAAGCTCGAAGCGGAGGGCATCACGTCTTGCGCGCAAATCGCCAAAATGAAGAAAGCTGACATTGATGCTCTCGAAGAGAAAATCGGCGCAGCAGGTAAGTTTGAGAGCAATGACTGGGTCGCCCAGGCTAAAGAGCTCGCGAAAGGCTAATGTTTCGGCTATAAGCTGAAACTCAGATTGGAGACCGGATATGGCTCATAAGAAATCAGGTGGTTCGTCTAAGAACGGACGCGATTCAAATCCTAAATACCTCGGCACCAAGAAATATGGTGGCGAGCACGTGATTCCGGGAAACATTATTATCCGCCAGCGCGGCACCAAGACTTATCCGGGTCGCGGCGTCGGCATGGGCAAAGATCACACGCTGTTCGCGCTGGTCGAAGGTAAAGTCGAATTTACGCGCAAGCGCGGCAACCGCCAGTATGTGTCAGTGGCGCCACTTGCGGAAGCAGCAGAATAGAGCGGTCCGACATGGCCGCCGGGGGTGGCCGAATAATTCCCAAGGGAGGCAGGTCACTGCCTCCCTTTTTTAATGCCTCCCTGATGGAGATTTCAAATGACTGGATCGTTTGAATTCAAATCAGAGCGCTTTTTGATGCGCCCGCCACTGGCCAAGGATTCACGGCAAATTGCCTGTTGTGTGAATGATGAAGGCATGGCCCGCAATCTCGCCCGTTTGCCTCATCCCTACACGCCATCGGACGCGCTGGATTGGATCGCTTATACGCAAACGGCCCGCGCGCAGGGCACAGAATACGCGTTCGTGATCACGCATGTGGAAGCCGGAGTGATCGGCTCAGTCGGGTTTAATCGCACCGACGGAGAGGCCTGGGAAATTGGCTATTGGGTCGATAAAGCTGTGCAAGGCAAAGGCGTGGCAACCGAAGCCGCCGCCGCATTGCTTTCCTGGGGCGAGCGCGAATTTGGCGTCTCACAATTCACCGCCGGGCATTTCAAAGACAATCCTGCGTCTGGACGCGTGCTTGAAAAGCTTGGCTTCCAGAAAATTGGCGAGCGGCCGCTCTATAGTCTTGCGCGTCGCGGCAAAGATGCTGCTTGGCGCTATGTCCTCGGAGCGGCTAAAGAACATGCCAAGGTCGAGGCATTATAGAGGCGCGTATGGCGGATCCGATTATCCTCAAAACAGAGCGCCTGCTTTTGCGGCCACCCTTTGTCGAAGATGCCGCCCAAATTGCGACCCTTCTTAACCACAAGGACATGGCCTGGAGCCTTGGACGCGTGCCGCATCCTTACACCTCTGCGGACGCCGAGACCTGGTTACAAGACGTACCTGCAAAGTGGCAAAGCGATACCGCTTATATCATGGCGATAACCCTGCCGGACAACGGATTGATTGGCTGTGTCAGTTTGCGGCTATTGCCTATGGATGTATGGGAAGTCGGCTACTGGCTCGGCAAACCTTGGTGGGGAATGGGTTACACGACCGAGGCCGCTAAAGCGGTGCTGGATTGGGCCGAGCGTGACCTGTCGATTAGTCGATTCTCGTCCGGGCATTTTACAGACAATCCAGCATCAGGCCGAACCTTGCTCAAACTCGGTTTCACGCCGGTCGGAGAGACAGAATTGTTCGGCCTGGCGCGCGGCGGTAAAAGTCCATGCATTCGCTATACAAAAGGCACCGAACCTGACTTGGCTTTAAAGCTGGTGGGTCATTGAGGCAGAGCGTTCTCAAGGACATCTGAATGGTAGAATGACCGCTCCGTCGCAGCCGCTAAATGCGGGACCAGACGATCAAGCCTCACTCGCAATCCATCAAAATCCTCGCCCGAGGCCAATGACCGGCTAAAAGCAATCAGATCTGCTCGCAGGGCAGCGTCCTCGCCCGCTGGAAAGCGATTGTGAAGTCGTCCCAATGCGGCCCGCATCGCACCAATATATGCGCCAGAATTTACGACCTGCTCATCCAGACCGGAACGCAATTGCGAAACTTCGGTTTGCCAGGATTGGGGTTCAAATGAATCGGCTGCGCAGGCCCGCTCGTCTAATGCGCGAATATAAGCGGCGAGGTCTGAAACGACTTGCGGCTCGGGTACTGAACCCGAGAATTCCTCAACAATTTGAGCTGTCAGGAAGGCCTCCAGGACACCTGCAAGTTGACGATCGACCTGTGTCCGCCCAGACTCCGTCGCAAGGTCTGGAATACTGACGGGATTAAACACCTGATCCGCGCGGATTTTTGAGAATAGTCCATGCGTGACATCCGCTGTACCTGGTGGCCCGGATATTCCTGTAAAGACGAAATCAGGATTGCCACGTCCATTCCTGTGACACGCAGCGCAACTCAACCCAACTTTCGCTGCCTGACCGCCGAGCAATACCGGGCTGGCAAACAGGAGCGCGCCGCGCTTCACTGCCGGATCCTCGGGCACAGACACACAAGTCGCCGGTTGAGTGGTCAGGTGCGCGATCGGATCAGCCGCATCGTCCAACCATTTGAGCGCTGCGATTTCAACTGTGACAGGTTCATTGGCATGTCGGTCACTTTGACACGCCGCGAGACCTGCCATCAACACCGCCCCGGTTATTGCGTATTTCACGTGCGAGCGTCGTCGATCCATCTGGCAAGCTCTTCAGTTTGCTCACATCCGAAGGGGCAAAGCGCATTGAGCTTATCGAGCTGGGCCTGCGCCCGTTCCATGTCGCCTATCTCAATATAGTACTCGCCGAGATATTCATTCGCGCTAAGATGTTCTGGAGCAATGCTCAATGCAGCGGTATAGTAAGACAATGCCTCTGCGCGCGCGCCTTTCTTGCGATTCGCAAAACCAATGTAAGTCAACACGTCCGGGTGCGGGCCAAGAATGGTGCCTGCCGCTCGAAGTTCCTCAATCGCCGCATCGTATTCCCCGAGATTGATCAAGCGCAGCGCGTCTGAATAGAGCACGTCGCCTGCTTCCAGACTGACATTCTGAACCCATGGAGAAAGATCAGAGGTTTCGATCGCATCGGCAGCCGTTTTCGCGTCTTCAATTTCAGCAATTGCCTTGGCGATTTTGTCGGCGCCCGCGCAAGTTCCAGCACATTCGCTCGATGCAGCCTGCAAGTCACTGAGCACAGCATCGGCTTTCTCGTCCTGATCGCTTCGCAAATAGGCGAGACCCAGCTTGCCGTGTGCCGGATACATTTCAGCATCATATTTCACGGCCTTGGAGAGTGATTTCGCGGCGGCCTTATATTCTTCCTGACCAAAATGCGCGAGGCCGAGCATGTACCGCGTATTGGCATCTTTCTTGGCGACTTTGGTCACGCGCTTGAAGGCCCGCTCGGCCTTGGAATATTCACCGGCCTGCAGCGCCTCGACGCCCTTTTGATATTCTTCAACCGGGTCGTAACTGGCGCCAGAACTGCTTGGCGCTGACCCTGATCCGGAGCTTCCACCTGCTAAGGCAGGGGCGCCGCTAAAGGCGATCGTGGCGACGGCAATCAGTAAAGCGCGTTTCATCTTTTATCTCCGGACTTCTGCGTATTTTGCATCTTGGCGCGTTTCCTGGCCCAGAGTCCATACGGCGCATTTCAAGTCTGCGTGAAGTCTTGGCAGATTTGCGTGCAGGGCTCTCTCGCTTTTGTCGCTGTGATCGCTTATGTGAGCGCTATGAAATTCCTCGATCAAACCAAGGTTTATGTCAAAGCCGGTCATGGTGGAAATGGGTGCGCCTCTTTCCGCCGCGAAGCCTATGTTGAATTTGGCGGGCCAGATGGCGGCGATGGAGGCCGCGGCGGGCATGTCTATGTCGAAGCCGTTGAAGGACTCAATACCCTGATCGACTATCGCTACCAGCAGCACCACAAAGCTGAACGTGGCGGTCACGGCATGGGCAAACAGCGCCATGGTCGCGGCGGCGCCGACAAGACGCTGAAAGTTCCGGTCGGAACGCAAATCTATGAAGAAGATCGCGAAACGCTGATCGCGGATCTAACCGAAATCGGCCAGCGCGTGATGGTTGCAGAAGGCGGCAATGGCGGGTGGGGCAATATGCGCTTCAAAACCTCGACCAACCGCGCACCTAGACGCTCTAATCCAGGAGAAGAGGGCGAGGAGTTTGTCCTATGGCTGCGCCTGAAACTGATC
>CAYGUD010000219.1:0-4571 GCA_964352865.1 uncultured Hyphomonas sp. | reverse complement strand
CGCGGGTGATCGCTTGCTCGACATCGTCCCGGAACACGCCAAGCTCCACGGGTCCACTGGCCAGCATGAACGCCAAAACGCCCACCGCCGCCATCAGAGCGAGAGAAAGCACACCAAGGGTTTCTAAAAATATGACTTTCGTGGTCTGGCGAACCAAGTCATTTACTCCATGTAATCAACTCACTGCCTTGCGGCACATCAAACGGGTCTCTTCCCACCAGACATGAAAGACATGCCATGACAAACCGACCAGAAAAAGGCGATAAAGCACCAAATGTCAGCATCCCAGTTAGCGATGAAGAAAGCGTCAATCTGGGGGCCCCGCGCGGCGCCGCGCATGTGGTGTATTTCTACCCCAGAGACAACACGCCTGGCTGCACCACGGAATCGATCGACTTTTCAGCCCTGTTGCCTGAGTTTGAACTCCTGAACGTTGAAGTCATCGGCGTTTCCAAGGACAGCTTGAAAAGCCACACCAATTTCAAGACAAAGAAAGACCTGACCGTCATCCTCGCCAGCGACCAGGACAGCGATGCCTGCGAGCAATTCGGTGTTTGGTCCGAAAAAAACAATTATGGCAAGAAATACATGGGAATCGTGCGATCTACTTTTCTCATTCTGGCCGACGGCACAATCGGTGAAATCTGGCCAAAAGTTAAGGTGAAGGGCCACGCACAGGCTGTTTTTGAGGCAACGCAAGAAATTTTGTCGTCCTGATTCGTCAAATAAAAATACTTTAAGGTGAATTTTACCCAAACGGGCTATTTCGAGATGAGAAAACCGCAAAAGGGGGCTTTTCGTCTCGTTCACAATGGGGTTACTGTGAGACTTCACCAATCAAGACGTTGTTGCGCCTCTTCTTGTAATGGCGTCTTACCTGCGGATAGGTGCGTAGAATGAAATCGACGACAAAGCTGTCTGACTTTGTACGCCGCGCGTTCCCGGAGCGGCAAATTTACCACCGAAGCGGTGGGACGGTTCGGTATTTCACAATTTCTCCTTTGCAACAGATCATTCTGACCGCCGCTGTCGCGGCCGTTGTCGGCTGGTCTCTGTTTGCTTCAGCAACAGTTGTCTTCGGGCAGAAGTCCGTGACCGTCGGCTCTGCCGCCAGCGAAGTAAATCGCCTTGAACGCTGGGTTCAGGACCTGCGCGCCAAGGAAGCACTTTCGACCTCTCAACTCGAACAACGAACCGAAGCGTTTCAGGACGCGACTTTAGAATTCCAACGCCGACACGAAACCCTGGCTACAATGCTGGAAGCCCTGCAAACGGGCGGTGAATTAGAGGTTTCAGCGCTAAGGGGAAACTCGGCATCCCTCCTGGTGACGGCCTCGATCGATGAGGCAGACACTCGGCAATCGCAGCGTTTGGCCCAAGTCGAAAGCCGATTGCCGCAAGTCGGGCTGCGCGGAGATGTCAGCAAAGTTCGTGATGAGCAGGATGTATTCCTCGACGAGATCGAAGACATGGCTGTCGAGCGCGCTGAAGCCGCACGCGGTATTCTTCAACTCACCAAAGTTGGCGCCGGCCGAATTTCCAGCGGCGAGAATATGGGTGGTCCGGAAGTCAGCTTTTCAAGCCTGATGTCTGGTCAATTCGCGACTCCTGAAGAAGAACGCTTTGCCGTCCGCGTCGCGCAGGTCGCGGCCCGCATGCAGGAAGCGAAATACTTCGAAGACCTGGTCAACAATCTTCCCCTCGCCACGCCAATTGGTATCCCTTCCCGGGTCACATCACAGTTTGGTATGCGTATTGATCCGTTCCGCAAACGCCCAAGCTGGCATGGCGGAATCGACATGGGTGCAGGCTGGAACGCCCCGATCGTCGCGGCGGGTCCAGGAAAAGTTGTTTATGCCGGCACGAAATCAGGCTATGGTCGTGTCGTCGACGTTGATCACGGCGGCGGTTTCGTCTCTCGTTATGCCCACCTTAATCGGATTGTGGCTAAGAAGGGACAAGACGTTGTGATTGGAGATAAGCTCGGTACCATGGGTTCCACCGGGCGCAGCACAGGTCCGCACCTTCACTATGAAGTGCTGTTCCATGGAAAACAGTATAATCCAGTAGAGTTCATTAAGGCAGGTAAACATGTTCACGAAGACTAAAGGCGATACCCCACCAGGCTTCACGCCGGCACAAGATGCCGTACGGGGTGCGTCTTCGAAACCCGCGTCGCGCGTCGGGGCATCCATTATCTGCTCAGACGTAGAAATTAAGGGCTCGATCAAATCAGGCGGCGCTCTTCAGATTGACGGAAAAGTTGAAGGCGACATCACGGCCGGTGACGTCACAGTCGGCTCAAGCGGCCAGATTATGGGCGAAGTGAAAGCAGAAACACTGCGCGTTAAAGGCAACATTGTTGGCTCCATCCGGGCTCGCAAAGTTGAGCTGGAAACCGGCGCGTCGGTTCAAGGCGATATCTTCCACGCGGCTCTGATCATCCAGCCCGATGCGAGCTTCGAAGGTCAGGTCAAACGCGAAGAGAATCCGCTAAAAGAAAATGCGCCCAAAGCTGCCGCAGCCCCCAGCCAATCAAATGCGAATAGCTTCGCGCCGGTCACACCAACTACCGGAACCGCTGGCAACGCTTAACACGCCGCATCGTACTTAAAAAAATCAAAGCCGGGCCATCACGCCCGGCTTTTTCTATTCGACCACTTCAGCGTCACTGTCGCCGAGTGCATGAGATAGAGAGGCGCTGAGGAACGGGCTCAAATCACCGTCCAGAACCCCGTTTGTGTCGGATGTTTCGTGATTGGTCCGCAAGTCTTTGATGAGCTGATACGGCTGCAAAACGTAGGATCGGTTCTGGTGCCCCCATCCAATCTCTGTTTTCGAGTCGTGACTATCTTTCGCCGCTTGCTGACGCCTTTGAAGCTCAAGCTCATAAAGTCTCGAACGCAACATTTCCCAGGCGGAGGCCCGGTTCTGATGCTGAGAACGTCCGGACTGGCAGGCCACTGCGATGCCAGTCGGTTCATGCGTCAGACGGACCGCAGAATCGGTCTTGTTGACGTGCTGTCCACCCTTGCCAGAGGCGCGGTACGTATCGGTACGGACTTCGGACGGATTAATCTCAACTTCGATTGAGTCATCGATCACCGGGGAGACCGCAACAGACGCAAAACTCGTATGACGGCGGGCCGAGCTGTCAAAAGGAGAGATCCGCACCAGACGATGCACACCCTGTTCTGATTTCAGCCAGCCATAAGCATTCTCGCCCTTGATCAGCAAAGTCGCGGACTTGATCCCCGCCTCATCGCCTTCATGGCTTTCGACTTCTTCGACTTTGTATCCGGACTGCTCCGCCCAACGCACGTACATGCGGCGGATCATGGAAGCCCAGTCCTGGCTCTCCGTTCCACCGGCGCCGGAATTGATGTTGATATAGCAGTCATTGCCATCAGCTTCTCCAGAGAGAAGAGCCTCTAGTTCAGCTTTTTCGGCCCGCTCTGCAGCGCGGCGAAGCGTTGCGGCAATGTCGGCGAGCATGTCCTCATCGCCTTCGGCAAGTTCGAGCAATTCAAGCCCATCAAGAGATTCCCGCTCAAGCTCGGTCACCGTCTGCATCCCGGATTCGAGCTTCTGGCGTTCTGCCATCAAGGTACGCGCTTTTTCTGGATCGTCCCAAAAGTCCGATCGCTCTGAGAGCGCGTTCAACTCATCCAGGCGTTTCTCGGCAACGTCCCAGTCAAAGACGCCTCCTCAACAGCTCGGAAGACTGCTTGATTTGATCGGCAAGGGCGAGAATTTCAGCTGACATTTATGATCCTGGAACATGAAACAGCGTTGGAAATGGAGATGTTTCGGCGTCAGGTCAATAAACCTCGTCCTCAATATCAGTGAGAATGACGTCAGATTCGATCGGCTCGCCGGTCTCGGGGTCAAATTGCGGCTCAACCGGCGTTGACGTGCCGAATATCGAGCTGTCGCCGTCGCCAGAAAGGCTGAGTGTTGAGTTATCCGAAAACGCCCGACCAGGCTCGGTTCCGGGGCGGAAAGCCTCGAGAATGATCTGGTTCGTGGCGAACGTAGGAAGGCCACCGGTCGTCGCATCTACTGACACAAGTCGCACGCCAGGCGGAATCCGGAACGGAATGGCTGGCTCATCGGCCAGAGCGCGCTGCATGAATTCGGTAAAGATGACGCCAGCAACGGAACCACCGCCTTCGCCCTCTCCCAGAGTCCGTGGGGTATCGAAGCCTGTCCAGATACCGACAACAAGATCAGGTGAGAAGCCGAAGAACAGCGCATCAACATAGTCATTGGTGGTCCCGGTTTTCCCCGCCAACGGCTTTCCGACACGCTGCGCCCTGCGACCAGTGCCGCGCTCAATCACACCTTCGAGCATGTGCACTACTTGATAGGCGATAATCGGATCGACCAATTGTTTGCGATCGTCAGGCAAAACGGGCGGCGCCAATCCGTTCCAGGTTTCATCTTCGCAGCCTTCGCAGTCTCGTTGATCATGCTTGTAAAGCGTCACCCCGCGTCGGTCCTGAACCCTATCAAGCAAAGTCGGAGTCACTTCCTTGCCGCCATTTACAAAAGCCGCATAGGCTTTCGAT
>CAYGUD010000218.1:1142-4592 GCA_964352865.1 uncultured Hyphomonas sp. | reverse complement strand
GGATCCTGCTCATCGCGTTCGGCATTGCCTTTATTATCCTCGGCCTGCTGATGCCGACAGAAGACCCTGAAGCCGTGCGCGGGGTGGTTGCCATCTCGTCTTTCCCGGTTGTGCTGGGGCTGGCCTATCTTGGTCTCTGGCGGTTTAGTCACAACTAGTCAGGTAGCGCGGCCTCGTGATGAAACCCGATATCGATCTCGCGCGCGACGCTGCTTCTGGAAAAGAAGCAGCGTTCGAGGCCCTGGTGCGCAGACACCAGGGCACGATCCGCGGGATGACCCGCCGACTGGCGCGCCACGCAGCAGAAGCAGATGATATCGCACAGGCCGCGTTCCTGACCGCCTGGCGCAAGATTGGCAGCTATCGCGGCGGATCTTTCAAATCATGGCTGTGCACCATTGCTTACCGGGAATTCCTGCAGGCGCGGCGCAAACAAAAGCCGGAGGTCGAATTCGACGAAGGCGCCCATATCATCACTTTTGACACGTCGGCGTCGCGACTGGCCGAGCATATGGACCTTGACCGCGCCTTGAAGACTTTGCCTGAAAACCAACGCATTTGCGTGGTCTTGTGCGTGGCGTCAGGCCTCAGCCATTCGGAAGCCGCAACGGCGACCGGATTCCCACTGGGGACTGTAAAATCGCACGTCAATCGCGGCGTTTCAGCGCTTCGCAAACAGCTTGCGGCAGAAGACGTGGCGTGATGGAGTAGAGAACGATGCAAACTGAAGAGACATATGACGACCTGACCGCCTTGTTCGAGGCACAAGACGAAACGCTGCAGAGCGACGCCTTCGTGGATCGTGTCATGCAGCCGATCCACAAGCGCGCACGCTGGCGTGGTCCGCTTCTATTCGGCGCCGGTGGACTTGGCGTCGGCGCGGCAGTGTCACAGATTGGCGGCCTTATGGAGGCCTTAAACGGGCGTGTCACAGCGCTCAATCTGTCATTCAACCAGTTTGAGACGCCGTCAGTAGACATCATGGCAGCGGATACGATGTGGATCGCTGCGACGTTGATTGTGGTGGTTAGCTGCGCCGCGATTGTCGTGACCGAGCGCGCTTAGGACGCCGTCCATCTGGCGCAGATCGCTGTCGGCAAAAGCCGGTCATCGTGTTGATGCGGGATCGCCATTTCGCCCATTTCGATCATGCCGCTCAGTCCTTGCATATGCCCGGCCAGGGCTTGCGCCAGAGCAATATGCGAAAGTCGCACAGCATAAGCCGTCAGGATGACGAAAAGCGGCCGGTCGGACAACAGAGACCGAACATTTGCCAGCAGGTCCGGCAAGTCCTCTTCGAAACGCCAAGTCTCATTTTTCGTACCGCGACCGAATTTTGGTGGATCCAGCACAATCGCATCATATGTATTGCCGCGCCGGATCTCGCGCGCTGTGAATTTCATCGCATCATCAGCGATCCAGCGAATTGGGGCGTCGGCAAGCCCGCTCAGGTCGGCATGGTCTTTGCCATAACCATTCGATTTCGGGCTGGCATCGAGATGTGTCACCTCTGCGCCAGCTTGCGCGGCGGCGAGGCTCATCATCCCGGTATACCCAAAAAGATTTAGCAACCGGACTTTGCGGCCCGAGGCGCGGATGCGATCCTGTGCAAATTGCCAGTGAACACTATGCTCCTGAAACAGGCCGAGATGACGAAACGGCGTGCGACGGGCATTGATCTGCAAGCCTTGCCACTGCATTGGCCAGGCGTCTGGGGCGGCCGGATTGATCAAGTTCCAATGGCCGCGCTCATCATCGCCCGCTTTGGCATCAAACCGCGCATCCGCACGCCATTGTTCGACCGGCGTCGCAGGCGGCCAGAAGGCTTGTGGATCAGGCCGGATGACGGTTTGCGATCCGAACCGTTCTAGTTTTTGCCCATCGCCGCTATCCAGCAGCGCGTATTGATCGTGTGCCCATTGGTCGGCGAGAAACAAAGTTGAGGTCAAATCCATCACGCAAACCCTCTCTGGCGCCAGCCTTCATAGAGCATGATCGCCGTGGCCTGAGCGAGGTTCAAACTGTCCGCGCCGCCCCGCATCGGGATCAAACATAGCGTCTCACACGCGGCCTCGATCGCAGGCGGTAGGCCGGCTTGTTCATTGCCCATCAGGATCAGGCTGGGTTGCTCAAAATCGACCTCGACATGCGATACCTCGCCATTGACGCTGGCGGCGACCATGTTGAGCCCGGCTTGTCGACGCCAGGCATTGAAAGTGTTGAAATCTGCGCGCGCGAGACGGACATCAAACAATGAGCCCATCGAGGCCCGAACGGCTTCGACACTGAACGGGTCGCAGCAATTCTCAATCAGGATGACTCCCGCAGCGCCGGCGCAATCAGCCGTTCGCAGGATTGTTCCAAGATTGCCTGGGTCGCGGCATTCATACAACCCGATCCATAATCCAGAGCCGTCATTCGGCGTTTCCTCGAGCGTCAGGTCGCGTTGCCGGATAGCGGCGATCACCGCTTGCGGATTATCTTTGCGGGCGATTGATCCTGCCAGTCGATCCGGGACCTGTATCAACCGCGCGCCCTGGGCCGCAGCCCGCGCCGCAAGCGCTTGAACATAATCACGCTCGGCGCCCGAATTGGATGTGATAAGGGTCTCAATTTGCCAGTCTTGCGCGAGCGCTTGTTCAATCAGGCGCGCGCCTTCGGCCAGGAACAGTCCGGTCTCATTGCGGCCCTTTTTCCGTTCCAGGCTGCGCAGCTGTTTGATCAGCGGATTACCCGCTGAGGTGATGTGGTCGAAAGTCTCGTTCATGCCCGCCCTGTACACGCACTTGCCTGATTCCAAGGGATAAGGCAGACCTTTCAGGGTTAAAGCAGTCTTTACGAGGGGAGATTGCACTATGAGCGCTTATGACGTTTTGACAGCCGGTTTGAGTGGCGCAGGTCTCGTATTGCTGGGACTCGTGACCGTACAAGGCTCGTCTGAATACCATCTCAATGCTGTGCAAATGCAGGATAGTTTGCAGGCAGCCGCCAGTGCGGCTCTGGAAGAGTCAGGTCAATCCTGGGCGTCGGTCACCATGGATGGCCAACGCGCGGTGATTTCGGGTGCGCCGCCAACTGTCGAAGCGGCCGAAATTGCCCGACAAGCCGTCTATGCGTCTTCCGGTCCTGGCGGCGCTTTGCGGGGCGGGGTCTGGTCTGTGAAAACAGAATTTGCCGAAATTCGGGATCTTGCCACAGTGTCCCCCTTTGTCTGGCGCGCGATCAAGAGCCCAGGTGGGGCGATCATTTTTGTCGGCGCCGTGCCGGATAATACCATCAAGGCCGAGCTTTCCAGTCATCTTCGCGGCTTGACGGAAGCCTCACTGGATGACCGTTCCGAACTCGCGCTCGGCGCACCAGAGGGGAATTGGGCTGAAACCGCCAAATTTGGACTTTCCCAGCTCGACTTGCTGGACAGCGGTGAAGCCCGTTTGACCGACTATGAATTGC
>CAYGUD010000218.1:0-1132 GCA_964352865.1 uncultured Hyphomonas sp. | reverse complement strand
GCGCGAATTCAGGCCACGGCGTCGGTTTTGAGCCTCGCAGATCCTTGGACGGGCGTCGCTAAAATCGATGGGCCAAGCCATTGGAAAGCCGAACATATAGACGATACTTTAGTCTTGTCGGGCAGCTGCGAGACCGCTGAAGACCGGGCTGAAATCGCTCAGATCGCTGAACAGTATTTTGCTGGACCGGTGATTGATCAGATGCGGGTGGAAGCGACTGAATATGAACCCTGGATTGAAGGCGTCAAACTCGGCTTGCCGCATTTCTCAAAGTTTGAAAGCGGGCAGATGGAGTTTGATCCGGAAGGTGACGGATTTGTCTTCGAGGGCGAAGCGACCAGTTCGACACTACAATTCCTGCGAGAAGATATGGCCCAGCTCGAAGGCGAGTATGCGGTTGATATCGCGGCCGAAACTGTGACCGTCGAATTGTCAGAGATTGCTGGTATTGAACTCGGCGATGACCCGCTGCTCGCCTGCCAGACCTCGTTCGATTTGATTATGGATGCGAATGCCGTTGTGTTTGAGTTTGGCAGCGCTGAGATCTCCCGCGAAAGTGGACAAACGCTGGATAAGATTATGGCGGTATCGCAATCGTGTAGCGAAGCGCTGGTCTTCGAAATTGCTGGCCACACGGACAATTCAGGAACCCGCGCGGCAAACCTGGCTTTGAGCGAGGCGCGTGCGCAGGCCGTGGCCAATTACATGCGAGATGCAGGATTTGACATCGCGCGACTGGTTGTAACCGGTTATGGTCCCGATCAACCTGAGTCGGACAATGCGACGCCTGAAGGGCGCGCGACGAACCGTCGAATCGAATTTAACGTCCAGGAACGGAGCGATTAGATGCAGTGGTTAATTGCGAATATGTGGATGGCACTGGCCGCCGCCGCCGTGCTCGGCCTTCTTTTCGGGTTCTCGTTTCGAGGGGTTATGTCTAGCAACCGGGTGCGACGAGCCGAAATTGAGCGCGAAATCGCCCGCACCGAACTCACCCAGTCGAAAGCCGAAGCCGAAGCGCTCTATGCCGCGCAACGCAAACGCAAGGAAGAGTCAGCGCAATTAGCCAGCGGCGACGATACGCTGCAAACGGAATTGACCGAACGCGAAAACCGGATCACCGCTCTTGGCG
>CAYGUD010000217.1:0-4600 GCA_964352865.1 uncultured Hyphomonas sp. | reverse complement strand
GTCTCCTCCTGACCCAAAACGGAGAGTAGCCAAGCGTTCTTAGCTCGCCCCACCTAACAGGTTCGTGATTTTTGGTTCGGGCGTAGATGTCGAGATTACCGTTCCGCTGTGCGAGCGAAAAACAGCGTCTTTATGAGGTAGAAAACCATCAGCGACAGGATGACCAATTCCGGGATCGACAGGATCCCGGACGCTTGAACAGAGTCCGGAAACGCGCTGGCGCCTGGGCCCGTAAATGCCGATCCCGCGGCGATGAAAAAACCGAGCAGCATGCGCCACAAATGCCTCGCCAACTGATGATTTCGAGACATTGCGCGGCGGAAAAACCGACTGTAATCGCCGATCGCAGCGATCCCTGACATGCAAGCCAGGAAAAGATAGTTTGTGCCTGCAAACCCGAACATCGAGCCGTCGGGTTGCGCGAAGGCCAGACCGCCAATTGACGCGAGTGCGACAAAGGTCATGGCGTTGAGGGCGCTCAGCACCCCGTCCAAGCCGCGATATTTTGCGTCCGCTTGATGCGCTGCAAGCCACCCTGAAACGACGAGGTAGGTCCCGAGAATTCCTGCAAAGAAGGTTATGAAGAATTGCTCAAACTTGATCAGCCCCAGGACCGCGCCAAGCACTGAGGACAGCGCCATGCAGACAACAAACAGCCTGCCAGCGCGAATATGAAGACGGCCACCTTTCCGAACACTCGCCGCGATGGCGCCAGCGAGCACAGCTAGCGCGCCCGAAAAGACGTGCACGACGAATAACGCGTTGATCATGTAACTTCCTCGGGAGACGTATCAGAGTCTCACGGGTTATTATTGATATTCGATAAAATCAAGAGGCATTGGACAGTCGGTGCCAGCATCTTTAAGGGCCGGAAAGAAACGTTGGCCCAGTCCCGCTCACCCTTCAGCGGCGAGGCGTTTCAGATTATCAATCGCGGCCTGCCCGTTCATCATGATCGAGCCTATTGTCTGCATCACGCTCGGGTCGGTCATATCTGCGTTCTTCATCAAAGTCGCAAACCCGTCCAGACGGCTATTATTGCGCCATTCTGCAATTTCGGGCGATTGCATCCACTGGACAGTGTTCTCCATCGCCGCGGCAAAGACCAGCAAGACATCCTGAACGGTGTCGATGCCAGGGGCAGGACGGGCATAATTGTTCTTTTCGTCTTCCGGGATGTTCGCTTCGATACAGGCGATGAGGCCAGCGCTATAGCAAGGCTGGAACTGACGGATGACTTGTACGTGGATCTCATTCGGCTGGAAGACCGGGGTGCGGACACCGACATAATTCTTGAAAGCGCTGGCGGTGCAGTCGACAAACAGAGTGTCTTTCGCCACGTCGACATCGCCCTGATCCATGATCAGCTTGCCTGGCTCAATCCGTTTCACATAGCCTTTGCGGATGACATTCTTGATGCTGCGGAGAAGGTCTATCTCTTTCTCGGTCACAATCGAGGCATGGAACATGGTCGGGCGGATGGATGTGTCGACGCGTTGCCAGAGTTTGGCAGCTTCCATCCGGTCCTCGAGATCTGTGACGGTTTCGGCGGCGGCGTAGATTTCCACGGCTCTGGCTTGCCCGCCGACTGTGTCATCAAAGAATTTGTCATCAATGGTCTGGAAATTGACGCGGTTCAGGAACCAGGCGTCGCGCGGCACGATCCAGGTAATCCGGTCAGGATCACAGCCATGCCCGAGCAACCAGACGATTGAATCCGTCGCGGTCTTACCGCCGCCAATGATGCAGAAATGCTCGTGCTTTCCGGCTTCCAGGGGCAGTTGATTAGGCGGCAAACAGACGACGTCAGCGGCGACATCATAGCTGCGCTGATGCGTCGCCGGGATGCTGGTGGTCAGATAATTCGCGAAGACTGTCTTTTTACGGACGCGGATATTGTGGTCCTCGCCGGAGACCAGTGACCTGATCCGGCCATCGTCTTCATAGCGCGTGAGCGGCAGGAAGGTCACGCGGCCAGAGGGCAGGAACGTTTCTTCCATCAGCTCATGATAATAGCGTGTCAGTTCCGGGCCGGAGGAGAGCTCTTCGAACCCCGCATTGGGCCCGCTCGCCTCGACCCGGCCGCAGCCGAGGTCTTTCGATTCCACCCCATACGTCGACGCAGACTGGTGGAGGCGAACAAATGGATAGGACTCATTCCAATGTCCGCCCGGAACGGCGCGATCATCGAGCATCACCACACTGGCATCGGTTTCGGACAGGATCGTATCGACAAAAGCCATCCCGACAGCGCCGCTGCCAATCACCAGATAGTCGGTCTCAATATCCATTTGGTTTTCCTTCAATCCGCGTGTCAGGCCCTAATCGGCTCGAGAGTATTGCATGTCGGATTTTGGATAGCAGCAATGAGGCAGGTTTCAAACTGCCTGCCATTTGGCCGGACACGCGCTAGGTGCGGTCAGGATGCAGCGATTGTCCGAGAATGTGCTCGCTATTGCCAATCACGTGTTGGCTGATGCCGACAATCAGCGGGTCAGGCGCGCGGGCGACTTGCATATTCTTATCCGGATAATCAAGCGATGCGAGGAAGTGCTGCATGCAATTTATCCGCGCCCGTTTCTTGTCTGACGACTTGATAATCGTCCATGGGGCGTCGGCGGTGTCAGTGTAGAAGAACATCGCCTCTTTGGCTTCAGTATAGTCGCTCCAGCGCTCAAGCGAAGCGCGGTCGATGGGTGACAATTTCCACTGTTTGAGCGGGTCATGTGAGCGCGCTTCAAAGCGCTTTTTCTGCTCGTCCTGAGTCACTGAGAACCAGTATTTGAACAGCTTGACGCCTGACCGGGTCAGCATCCGCTCCAGCTCGGGCACTTGCCGCATAAATTCGAGATATTCGCTGGCATTGCAAAAGCTCATCACCCGTTCGACGCCAGCGCGATTGTACCAGGACCGATCAAACAGGACCATTTCGCCTTCGGTTGGCAAGTGGCGGACATAACGCTGGAAATACCACTGCCCGCGTTCTGTTTCAGTCGGTTTTTCCAGGGCAACGACGCGGGCACCGCGCGGGTTCAGATGTTCTGTAAACCGTTTGATCGTGCCGCCTTTGCCCGCTGCGTCGCGGCCTTCAAACAGGATGACAATTTTCTGTCCGGTTTCCTTTACCCAGTGCTGCACTTTGAGCAGCTCTACTTGCAGGTTTGCTTTGTGGCGCTCATAGGTTTTCCGGCGCATTTTGGATTTGTATGGGTATTCGCCATTCTCAAACAGTTCGCGAATACGGTCCGGGTCATGACGCATCCTGGTAATGCTGGCTTTGGGGGACTGTTCGGCGAAGCTTTCCCCAGGACTCGGTGCAGCTGCACCATTCTCAATCTTGCCTTGAGACATAATATGTCCTTCCATCCCCGGAGCATTTAACCACCGCATAATGGGATAGATTGGACGCCCTGAAATAAGTAAAACCACTTAGGCTTGTGCGCAGGCTCGGGCATCCAGGTCGATTAGGGCAGATCGATTTGAGCGCGACGGCGAATACGCCTGATATCACCTATTCCAAGCGCTTCACGCGAAAAGCTGTGCCACCGTCGAGTTTCATTTTGAAGCTGCCAAGTGCGGCGCGTTGCACGACGGCATCTTTCACGCCCAGACGTTTTGAGTATTGCACGCGCTTGCCGTCCGTCTGTATCCACACTTGACCATTTTCCAAAGTGACACGGACTTTGTTGTTCCGCGTTCGTTCGATGGCGCTGACAGCGTATTCGATCTTGTCAACTGCAGCGACGTCATCGCCTCCGGATCTGGGCATCATAATCCTGGGCAGAGAGGGCAGCGAGAAGCCAAATGATTCTTTGGAAAGCTCTTTCACTTCAGACTTGCTGATTGTGGTCACTTCGCCGGCCTTTTCCGCTGCTTCGAAGCGGCCGACAGTATCGTCATAGCAGGCAAGTCGTTGGGCATCATCGATAATCTCGGCGCAAGCATATATTGCGTCAGTCGAAACCGGCTCTTGCGCCTGTGCGAGACTCAAATGGCCCAAAAAGCCAACGCCAATGGTTAAGAGTAGAATTCGCTTCATGGGGCTCCCTTTATGCTCAAGTGGCTACCGCGATTTGTTCGAATTGTGACGATAGAGCACTCGGATAATCAAGGATAGGCATGGGATCATTTTCGATCGATCCGCGAAACTCATTCGCGCGTGAAGCCGAGTCTCCACGCCAGTGTCGTTAATACATGTGGTACTGATAAGACACAGGGACTGCATATTACAGTAAACTTGAATTGATCAGAGTTGACGAAATTGTGACTGCTCGAATAGCTTGCCGGTCATTGGACCCAGAGTCCGATTTGCTCAGGGGATGAGGGCAGATAAATATATTGGAAATCGAAATGAAAAACTCAACTAGTAGAGGATATCCTATGAAAAATAGGCTACTCGCAACGACTATTTTCGCAAGCGCTTCCGCATTGCTTTTCGCGACCCCCGCTATTGCACAAACAGTCGATGATGAAACTGTTACCGCGATTGACGCGGCTGCAGCCGATGAAGACAATCTCCGTCAGGAAACAGTGATCATCACTGGTACCCGCATTCAGGCTCCAGGGATCGTTTCATCGAGCCCGATTACCTCAGTTGGAC
>CAYGUD010000216.1:0-4631 GCA_964352865.1 uncultured Hyphomonas sp. | reverse complement strand
GTCCTTGAGCTTTTTCAGCTCATCATTGATTTGCGGGCCGCCTTCCTGGGCGGCGACGGCTTCAAGCTCGGCGATCTTGGTTTCAAGCTCAGCGAGCGGCTTTTCGAAGTCGAGATATGTTGTAACCATTCACGCTAAATAGCCGGGCTTTTCCGGAATCGCTAGCTTTTTCCTGTTTCGGAGCTGAAACGTTCAAATAATAATACAGGATCGCCGCGATAGTCGGTCGGGCCGACTTCGGCATATCCAAGCTTCTCTGCAACGCGGATTGAAGGCTTATTGTCCGCATCTATGATGCAGGTTGATCGACCAGGAATCGTCTCGTCGAGCCAATCATGCGCGGCTTTCGTCGCTTCACTGGCATAGCCTTTTCCCCAGGCAGACTTGGCGAATACCCAGCCTGCTTCTGGTCGTCCGGAAATGTCTGGATCGAGACCGCGCATGAAATCGGCGAACCCAACTTCGCCGACGAAAACGTCGGTTTTGCGTTCGCGTACGATCCAATAGCCATAGCCGAGGAGATCCCAGAGGCCGCGATTTCGTAATTGCGCAAACCATGCGTCTTGCGGGTCGCGGACCCGGCCGCCAATATGCCGAACAATGTCGGGATCTGCCCACATCGCGGCGGCATCTGGATAATCTGAGACCTCGCCCGGCTTCAGGCTGAGCCGGGCCGTCAGAAGTGTTGGCGCGATCAAGCCTGTGCTTTCATTTGTTCCAGCATTTTTCCCATCGCCGCGTGTACGACTTGCATGCCTTTGAGGGGGCGGACCATGACTTTGAAATCAATAATCTTGCCGTCAGCGTCCCATTCGATCATGTCAATGCCGTTAACTTGAATACCGTCCATTACATTTTCAAATTCCAGCACAGCTTTGTCACCGCAATCGAACACGCGCGTATATTTAAACGTTCCATTGCCGAGCGTGTTTCCGGCCGCGGAGAGATAGGCAAAAGTGATCGCCTTGCCTTCTTGTGGCGTGTGGACGACCGGGCTTCTGAATACGACGTCATCATGCAGCAAGTCGAGCAACACATTCTTGTCGTGGCCTTCCATCATATAATCGAACCAGGCCTGTAGATTCGGCTGATAGCCTTTGATCGGAACATCATGTTGATTTGCCATCGGGCGTTCTCCCTAAATTCGAGAAAACGGTGAACGCCCGACGGCGTTTTGTCTAGCTCTGCCTTAGAGGAAGAGGGCGGCTGCGGCGCCTGGGAAGAAGGCGAAGAATCCGCCAATGCAGAAGGCCGCGACGCTGATCCCCCATAGCGTCCAACTGATCCGGCGCAGGCGCGTACACGCCCGCGCTTTTACGGGATCGACCGGGCAAGGTAAGGTGCGGGCATGCCATTGCCACGCGCCGGAGGCCGCGAGCACGAGACCCGTCACGCCAAACACAATGCCCTTATTGGCCCCGAACCAGGTGATGCCGGGAATTGTTCCGATGACACCAGACCAGACGGCGCCCATGCCAACCATGACCAACATAGCTGGAAGGGCGCAGCATATCAGCGTCGTTACCGACGTGAACAGAGCCAGGGTCGCCGGCATGACGCTGGGCGCTTTCACCTCATCTTGCGCGGCGGTCATGCGGTCTCTCTTTCAATCGAGACGAGATCATAGCCGGACTTCTTGACCAGGCTTTCGACCCGCTCATCGCTTAGCTCGGCGCCGGATTTCAGCGTTACGTGGATCTCACCATTATCGAGATCGACGTGGACGTTTTCAACAGCGTCCTCTTTGCCAAACACCTTGGTGACAGCCCGGGCGCAGAAATCGCAGACCATGCCATTCACTTTTGCGGTGACCATGGTCTGTATAGCGATGGAGGATTCTGCCATTGGCGCGTCTTGCGCGATTGCAGCGGGGGCTGCGAGGGCAACTGAAGTGGCCGCGAGGGCGGTAAGGAGATATTTCATGAGTCTTGTTCCTTTCTAAAAACGGACAATCCAGTTCAGCATCAGCTCTTCACTTTCCGGCGTATAGCCGATTTCGAGCAACTGAACGTCATAGAAAAAGCGCACCAGAGGGGTGAGCGTTGTGGGAGTATCGGCTTCCGGCCGGTTGTCGACTTGCAGCATCAACCAGGTATGCAAATCGCCATAATCGCCGATATAGGGTGCAACTCCGACCCTGGCCGATTGCCGGGCATTTTGAGTAAAGCCAAGGTCATAGCCCCGGGCCTCATAAGATGCGAACCAGCGCCGCGTCTCCCAATCCGCGCTGACGCCGATAAAGCCTGCGGCTTTGACATCTGCACCATCGCCGAATGGATCGGCTTGCCCGGCGGCGGCTTTGAAATAGAGATTGGCTTGCGAGTTCGGCGTGTTCCAGCGCTTGACCAGGCGATTATATTGCACGCCGGTAAAGTGCCAGTCTTCGCCCCAATTACGCTCTGAATAGAGCCCGATCGAGTCCTTGAAAGTCGGCGAGTAGTGGACATGCAGCGTCGAGGCATCGCCATCATTCATCTGCATGACTGTCCAACCACCTGGATAAGACACAGGTCGTGCCTCCGCTTCCGGGCTGACAAGCGCAAGGCCAATCGCGAGCGTCACGCCCGCATATTGGATGCTTTTCATTGTATTGAGTCCTTGTTGAGTTAATCCTTAAAGTGACAAGGATCAGGCTCGCGGCGGTGGCGGCTCATACTCAAGCAGAATGGAATTGGCACTGTCTGGCATCGGCATGGCCCAAAGAGTCAGACCTGGAACCGGCTGGCTCAGCTCAGGCGCGCCAGCGGTAACGCCGTTGCCCAAAAGGGCTGCGCAGCAACAAATGGGTGTTTGATGGTTCGGCATATCGTGCTGCGGCATCGGCGCTTCGGAGGCGGTCATTGCCATCATGTCATCATGGCAAGGCATATCCGATGTCATGCTTTGCATCGGCGCGGCGTTCATCTCACATGGCTGAGCCACCGCCTCAAACCCGAGGGCGAGGGCAGCTATAAGCCAGAGAGCTGATGTCAGGGCACGAAGCATCAGAAGCATATAATACCTCGTCTTCGTTCCTGCAAACGCGATTTTTTTTGAGGTCAACTCTTGCGAGCCGCTTTTTCATCCAGACCCGATACGCCTTGGCGCTTGCGCAAGGCGGCAGCAACATCATCCAGAGTGACACCTCGCGATCGCAAGCCCACCAGCATGTGATAGATCAGGTCCGCCGCTTCAGAAGCGCTTTCACTTTTACCTTGCGCCGCGAGTGCCAGCGCCAGTTCTGCGCCTTCTTCTGCGATCTTCTTGCCGCAATGCAGCGATCCTTTTGAGAGCAATTTGGCTGTGTAGGAATCTTTCGGGTCACCGCCTGCACGGCTATCCACTGTGCCAGACAGATACGTGATGACCTCCATCAGCGCAGCAGCATTTCCCAGGGGCGCTTTTGTCATTCTGATCTCCTATAACGGGCGAACGGGCGCACCCGCAGCAGATAAAGCGGAACGGGCCTGTTCTAAACTGACTTCGCCAAAATGAAAAATCGAAGCCGCCAATACGGCATTTGCGCCTGCTTCGAGGATAGCCGGCGCAAGATCTTCGGCGCGGCCTGCCCCGCCGCTGGCAATCACCGGAACCGTCACGACATCTGTGACGGCTTTGGTCAGCGGTAAGTCGAAGCCGGTTTTGGTGCCATCTTTGTCCATACTGGTCAGCAGGATTTCGCCAGCGCCTTTTGATTGCGCCAATCTGGCAAAGCTCACCGCGTCAATGCCTGTTGGTTTGCGACCGCCATGCGTGAAGATTTCCCAATGATCGCCAGTCTTGCGCGCATCAATAGCGACGACGACGCATTGGCTGCCGGCCTTGGCGGCGCAGCGCGAGATGACATCAGGATCAGCAACAGCGGCTGAGTTGATCGCGACTTTGTCGGCGCCGGCCCGGAGCAGCTGGACCATGTTCTCGGCGCTGCGGACGCCGCCGCCGACCGTCAGCGGCATGAAACATTGTTCTGCCGTCGCGCTGACAATATCCAGCAAGGTGCCGCGGCCTTCGTGACTGGCTGTTATATCCAGGAAACACAGCTCATCAGCGCCTTGCGCATCATAGGCTTTGGCCAGCGCAACCGGGTCGCCTGCATCGCGCAGGTCAACAAAATTGACGCCTTTGACAGTGCGGCCGTCTTTAACATCCAGACAAGGAATGATGCGGGTCTTGAGCATGGCCGGGGTTTAAAGCCGGATTTGCGCGCGGGGCAAGCTCAAACCTTGGTTGCCCGCTTCCGTTTCGGCGCTTTCGGCCCCAGAGAGGACGTCTTGGCCGGGTCCGGCGTTTTTTCTTTGAACTTACACAAATCACGGATCGAGCAATCCCAGCACTTTGGCTTCCGTGCAACACAGGTATAGCGCCCGTGCAGGATCAACCAGTGATGCGCGCCGAGCTTGTATTCATCTGGCGTGGTGCGTTCCAGGCTGGCTTCAACCTGATCTGGATCCTTACCCGGCGCGAGGCCAGTGCGGTTCGAAACGCGGAATATGTGCGTGTCGACGGCAATTGTCGGCTGCCCGAAGGCTTCGTTCAGAACGACATTGGCGGTCTTGCGGCCGACGCCTGGCAGGCGCACCAACTCCTCGCGCGTTTGCGGGACTTCGCCGTCAAACTCATCCAGGAGCATCTGGCTGAGGGCGATGACATTC
>CAYGUD010000215.1:3396-4632 GCA_964352865.1 uncultured Hyphomonas sp. | reverse complement strand
GCCCAGTAAGGTCCAGTTCTTGGTGCTTTCGCCCGGCGGCAGCGTCTTTTCGATGACGGCCAGGCCGCTCGCCGCCATACCAGCCTTCAAAGCGTCGCCATGAAGGCCCCACACTGTTTCGTCGCTGAGGACAAATACGCGTGGTTGTTTGACCAACGGGGTCAGCCATTGCCCGGCGCGCGCCAGCAAGTGCTTGCCAATCAAAATGTCATAGCTGCGCGGGCCCAGCTCAACGCGGACAGTGGTCGGCTCTGTTATTGTTGGGGCGTCCATGTCTCCAGAGCCTTGATAATTTCGGTGACTGTTTTGGAATGCGGGCCATCCACGCTCGTGACAGTTAGATCAGCGAGCTCATATATAGGACGACGCTCTTCTAACAAGCTTGAAAGCACTTCTTTTGCATCCGGGCGACGCAAAAGCGGGCGATGATTGCGGCGCGAGACGCGCTTCCACAAGGTCTCCAGGTCCGCATTCAGCCAGATTGTTACGGCCTTCTTGCGCATCATGGTTCGGGTTTCCGGGTTAAGGTAGGCGCCGCCGCCGGTTGCCAGAATGTGCGGCTTTTCGTCGAGCAGGCGCCTTAGGACACTATGCTCGCCGCGGCGAAACTCTTCCTCACCGTGTGACGCGAAAATATCTGCCACCGACTGACCAGCGGCTTTCTCGATCTCATTGTCGCTATCGTAGAATTCCCGTCCAAGACGATTCGCAAGGCGTCGTCCAACAGTCGATTTCCCAGCGCCCATCAGTCCGACCAGCGCAACTGTAAGATCCGCCCAGGGCGCCTCATTTCTGTCAGGTTTTAGGATACTAGTTCGGTCTTCAGCCATGGTCTTTTCGGATCTTCACAACTTGTCCTATACAGACGAGGCGGATCCGGCAATCTTTGACCATCGCGTTAGAAGTCAAAAGGCACATCAACCATGCGTAAATGGCTCATCATACTCGCCCTGATCATTATCGCTGTGTTTGCAGCGATCTGGTGGCTCGGCAATTCTGCCAATGCCCACAAGCCCGAAGCCGGCGAAGTGCGCATGGAGATCGAGCATGTTCTCTAGAGCAGCTCTTCTTGCCAGCTTGTTGATGGGATTGAGCGCCAGCGCGACAGCGAGCGCGCAGATCGAATCCGACAGTATGGAAGATCTCGGCGCCTGGGGGCAGCGCTATCTGTCATCAATCGAGACAGAATTCCCGACCACGCTATGGCGCAATTCGAATGACGAGGTTTTGCTCGCG
>CAYGUD010000215.1:0-3386 GCA_964352865.1 uncultured Hyphomonas sp. | reverse complement strand
AACCAGCCGCACCAGGCCTGGATGCGGAAACGCTCGCCGTCGACCTCGACTTGGCCAGCGGTCAGGAGGCAACCGCTTGCGCCGCTTTGAACGGCGCCGTCAAAGATGGACCATATTGGCTCAAACTGCGCGCTGTGTGCGCTGTCCTGCAGGACAATTTCTCGGGTGCGCAGCTGGCGATTGAAGTCGCAGCCGCCCAAGGCGTCGATGATCCCTGGATGGTCGAAGCGATCTTTGCTGCGGCGGGCGATACACCCAATCCGCCGGGCGCGCGATTTGATTCAGGTCTGAATATCGCGCTGTCCTCAAAAGCTGTTCTGGATACCAATCGCGTCACACTTGCAGCCAATCGCCCAGATCTGGCGGCAGCGGCGGCGCAGAGGCCAGGCGTTCCGGCCGAGCTACGGGCCCGGTTTGCCGAAATTGCCAGCGCGCATGACTTAATCAGCGGTTTGGACCGCCGCAGCATTCTTTTGACCCGGCTGGAAGATGTTGACTATCAGCCATCTACGGTGATCGAACAAACCCTCGCGACGCAAATTGATCCACTGGCCGACGATGCGACACGAGCAGCGCAACTGGCCGACGCGTTGGGAACCAATGCGCGGGCCGACCTGAACACCTATCGCAGCATATCACAGCTTTTTTTACCTGATCTGAAAGCTCTGCTCCAAGCACCGGACGCAGCCGCTTTTGGGCTCGAATTTGCGCAAGCAGCGATGGCCGCGGGCGACCGCGAGACCGCGATGAGCTGGATTGGCGCCTTGTCGGATGAAGGCGTCGAGCAACCCGATCCATACGAGGTTGCTTTGCTGGAAGCAGCCGACATCATTGTTGGCGGCGACGCCTCGCGGGCATCCCTGCGGGCGATCGAAAAACGCCTGGTTAATTCAGTCAATTCTGGCGCACGAGAAGATCAGGCAGCCCGTCTTTTCGCAATCTGGACGGGTTTCGGATTGCCGCTTTCGCCGGTCGCACGAGATTTTGTCGGACAAGTGTCAGACCAGGGCGAACGCATTGCCCAAGGCCAGATCACCGGCCTGAACGGCGCTTATCTTGACGACGCGATTGGCGAAACCGCCTTGCGAATTCTCGTCACCACCAATGGCGATGCGGGCCGTCTGGCAACATCGGACTTTGCTGTATTGCTGGACACGTTGATCGCGCTGGATGCCGAAGACATCGCCCGCGACCTGGCGCTGGAAACAACCGGCTTTTGGAAAGAAGTCGAATAGGCCTTAACGGGCGGCTTCAAGTGCCTCTTTTGGATCGATGTCACCATCATAAAGCGCGCGCCCGAGGATTGACCCGGAAATAGCGCGTTTGCCTGCATGGGCGCGTAAATCGTGTATATCCTGAACGCTGGCGACACCGCCGCTGGCAATGACAGGGATCGAGACGGCATCTGCGAGCTCGCCGGTAAACGCAACATTGACGCCGGTTTTCATGCCATCGCGGGCAATATCGGTGACAATCAAAGCCGCAACGCCGCAGCCTTCAAACGCTTTGGCGAGCTCTATGGCGGCCATGTCCGAGGTTTCTGCCCAACCTTCGACGGCGACCATACCATCCTTGGCATCGATCCCGACAACGACTTTGCCAGGCAGCGCGCGGGCCGCATCTTTGACCAGTTCGGGATCCCGCAGAGCCGCCGTGCCAAGAATGACCCGCGATAGGCCTGCCTCTAACCAGGCATCGATATGCGCGCGAGTGCGGATGCCGCCGCCCAGCTGAACGGGGACATCCGTCGCGGCGAGGATCGCTTTTACCGCTTCGGTATTGGCGCTGGCGCCTTCGAAAGCACCGTTCAGATCGACAACGTGCAGAAACTCAAAGCCAGCGGCCTTGAACTGGCCTGCCTGATCGCCTGGGTCGGGATTATACTGCGTCGCTTGATCCATCTCGCCGCGCAGCAGACGCACGCACTGGCCGTCTTTGAGATCGATGGCGGGATAGAGGTGAAAACTCATGAGGGGGTCCAAAGCACGAAGTTTGACAGGATTTGCAGGCCGACACGCTGGCTCTTTTCCGGGTGGAACTGCGTCGCAAAGATATTGTCGCGCGCCACCGCCGCAATGATCGGTTCGCCATATTGTGTGGTCGCGGCAATATCCGCGTCGGCAGGATTTCGATATGCGTAAGAGTGCGTGAAATAGACATGCGGATCCGCGCCGAGCCCGCCCAGAACCGGGTGGGGCTGAGCCAGCTCGAGCGCGTTCCACCCCATATGCGGGACGGCCAGGCCGTCGCCGGGGGTGATCCGGTCAATATTGCCAGGGATCCAGTTCAAACCCGGTGTCTCGCCATCTTCCAGCCCGCGCGTTGCGAGCAATTGCTGACCGACACAAATCCCGAAAAAAGGGACGCCGCGATCAAGCACGGCATGACTCAATGCCTCGACCAGACCATCATGGGCGCGCAAATTCTGAGCGCAGTCAGCGAAATGCCCGACGCCCGGCAAGACGATCCGGTCGGCATTCGCAATTGCGTCCGGATCGGCCGTAATTCGGATCTCACGCTTTCGTTTTGACTCATTGGCGGCCACGCGCAGGGCCCGCGCAGCGCTGTGCAAATTGCCGGAACCATAATCAATCAGAGCCATCATCTTCATGGCGCAGGCCTTAACCGACACGAGACGAGACGAAAAGAGCCAGATCGGAACATTCGCTGCGTTTCGCGACGAGAGTCTGGTCTTTTATGTCTTCGCTTGGCAGGAGAGAGCTTCAATTCACGCAACATCCTCAAAAGGATCCCCCCTATGTCCCTACCTGATACCTATCTTCAAATGGTCTCAACCCTCACCGAAGAAGGCGTTCTTCGGATGGAGCTGGTTGAGAAAGACATGCCAGAGCCCAAGCCTGGTCAAATTATCATTCGCGTCGAAGCAACGCCGATCAACCCATCAGATCATGGCGTAATGTTCGGATGGGCGAACATGGCAGCAGCATCGAGCGATGGGTCTGGAAAAGACACCGTGCTAACAGCGCCTGTGCCGGAACAAGCAATGCGCGCCATGAAGGCCCGGATTGGTCAGCCACTTCCGGTCGGAAATGAAGGCGCTGGTACTGTTGTGGCAGCGGGTGAAGGGGACTATCCGCAAAGCCTCCTGGGCAAGACGGTCGCTGTCATGGGCGGCGGTATGTATGGCGAATACCGCGCCGTCGACGCTGTGATGGCGCTGCCACTGCACGACGGAAACACCGCGAAAGAGGGCGCCTCCTGCTTTGTGAATCCATTAACCGCACTTTGCTTCCTTGAGACGATGCGGATGGAAGGTCACACGGCGATCGTCCACACGGCAGCGGCCTCAAACCTCGGCCAGATGCTGAACCGAATTTGCCAGGCTGACGGCGTTGACCTCGTAAATATTGTCCGCAAGCAAGAGC
>CAYGUD010000214.1:3383-4644 GCA_964352865.1 uncultured Hyphomonas sp. | reverse complement strand
CTGCCAAGTGGGACGCCGCCAAGTTCGTCCTCGAAGCCGACGGCACCACTCACATCATCACGATGCAATAAGCCAACCCGCGCGAGCTCAAGGAATAGAAAAATGAATCTGTCACGACGTCATCTTATGCAAGCCGGCCTCGGTGTGGGCATGGTTGGAACGCTCGGCGCCTGCGCGATCAATACGCGCGGCGCTGATGGGGCGGCTGGCGCACCCGGTCAGCCAGCCTGGCATCTAGGCTATCAAAATGCGCCGTCAAACGGGTTTGAGCCCGAGGCCATGAAACTGGTCTTCGGCAAGCCGCCAGCGGATTTGCGTGGGTCCCTCTATCGCAACGGTCCGGCCCAATTTCAGTATGGCGATGAATATGCCAGCCACTGGTTTGATGGCGATGGCTTGATCCATCGCATCGCGATTGAAGACGGCCAGGCCGTGCACAAAGCGCGTTTCGTTGAGACACGAAAGCGCCGCGAAGAGCAAGCCGCTGGCGCCTTTCTGGCGCCTGGCTTCGGAACGCTGGGCGACGAGGCGTATTATGTTGAAAGTTCGGATGATGTGAACGCGGCGAATACGTCTGTGATGGTCGTCGATGGCGAGTTGCTGGCGCTTTGGGAAGCAGGGTCCGCCTTTGCAATGGATGCGGAAAGCCTCGAAACCAAAGGCCCTAAGGTCTGGCGTGATGATCTAAAAGCCATGCCGTTCCTGGCCCACCCGAAAGTTGAGCCAGATGGCCGGGTCTGGAACCTTGCGGTTGGTGGCTCAAGGGTCGGCATTTATCGGATTGGTAAGTCGGGCGAGCTCGAAGATTTTGGCATGGTCGATATGGGCCGAGCCGCCTATATCCACGACTGGACGATGAGCGAGCGCCATCTGATCATTCTGGTCCAGCCCTGGATTAATGAGAATCTTCGCCCACCCGTGGTCGCCGGATTTGAGTGGCAGCCTCAGCATGGTCTGCAAATGCTGATCGTCGACAAGGATGATTTCACCAACCAACGCTGGGCACAGGCCCCGGCGCGCGCCTTCTTCCATACCGGCTCAGCCTGGGAAGAAAATGATGGCACAATCAAGTTTGATGTCGTTCTTTACAAAGAACCGGTGCTCGGCGTTGGCGGCGGTGCAGCTGAGATCCGCGGCGAATGGACTGCCGCAGATGCTGGCGTTGACGGTATGCTGACGCAAGTCGTTATCCCGACCAGCGGCGACGCCAGGCTGATCGAAACCGGAATTATAGGCGAATTCCCGCAAGTCGATCCACGGT
>CAYGUD010000214.1:0-3373 GCA_964352865.1 uncultured Hyphomonas sp. | reverse complement strand
TTCCGCGGCACACAACGACAGCTGACGGCTCTGGTCAGCGGCTCTACGACAAGTCGCCCTGGCAGCACCGGCCTGTCGACTCACAATTGGATGACCGGCGAAAGCCGCCAATTTGAATTTGGTGCAGGCCGCATGGTCGAGGAATTTCTCTTTGTGCCTAAGACGGGTGGATCGTCTGACACAGACAGCTGGTTGGTTGGCCCGGTTCTTAATTTGAAAGCCGGTGTGACCGAAATCTGCGTCTTCGACGCCGCAAATGTCAGCGATGGCCCGGTCTGTATCTGGCAGGCGGATTATTCCTGGCCCCTCGGCTTCCATGGCACCTGGGTGTGAGGCAGAGATCATGACAGCAAAAACTGCGTTTCCTCCGATGATCTCGCCTCACGCCCTCGTGCAACGCGTGCCTCGCATGGCCTGGCTCACCGGCGCGGCCTTGCTGATTTATGCGATTGTCAGCCACTTCATTCTGGCGGCCTATCCGGACGCCAATCCACGTCTGCGATTTTCGATCGAACCCTTGGCGGCCGCGTCCATGGCGGTGAAAATCCATGTCACCGGGGCGGTCAGCGCCTTTGCCATTGGATGTATTCTGCTCCTGGCTCCAAAAGGGTTGCGATTGCACAAAACGCTCGGCTGGTCCTGGATCATCGCCATGGCGGTCACTGCGGTGTCGTCGTTCTTCATCACGGGCCTGATGGGATCGGCCTTGAGCCCGATCCACGCATTGTCGGCCTGGACAATGATTGGCTTGCCGTTCGGTATCGCCGCAATTCGCCGCCGGGATATTCGCGAACATCGTCAAAGCATGACGGGGATGTTTGTTGGCGGCATCCTGATTGCTGGATTGTTTTCGTTTCTGCCCGGCCGTTTGATGTGGCAGATATTTGTAACCGCCTGAGGCAGAAGAATCTTGTTACATACCTGTCGTGCTTCCTGCATAAGGAATCACGATGGGCATTTTACAGGAGTTGAGCATGAAGCGGGGATTATTAGCCGGAGCCGTTCTTTTTGGGTTGGCCGGGTGTACAACAGAAACCGGCGGCATCAGCATTTTCACGCCGAAACCTGACACAGCGCAAGACGCGCTTGAGTACTATTATGACACGATCCCCAATTCTGCGCTGCCAAAAGCACCGGCTGGAATGTCGCTGCCTGCCAGCGATGCTGTCATCACCAAAATTCTGCTCGCGTCCTGTCTCGACGAAGAAAAAGAACAGTCAGCAGCCTTGATGAGCGTGGCAGCCGAAGAGGCTGACCTGTTCCTGATGGTTGGTGACAATGTCTATGGCGACCGCGATGGCCGCGCCTTCATTGCCAATCAGCCTGACCTGAATGAATTGCGTGAAGCCTTTACAGACCTGGCTGCCCGTGAGGACTTTCAGAAAGTGCGCGAAACCCACCCCATGATGGTGTCCTGGGATGACCATGATTTTGGCGCTAATGATGCTGGCAAGGAATTCCCGTTCCGTAGTTATGCGGAGCGTATCCATGAAGTATTCTGGGGTCTCGAAGGCGAAGATGTCGGCCAATGGCCCGGCACGTATTATGCGCGGTCTTTCGGACCTGATGGCCAGCGCACCCAAATCATCATGCTGGACACGCGTTTCTTCCGCTCAAAGCTGACCCCGACAGATGAATTTGGGGCGAAAGGCAAAGAGCGCTATTTGCCGGCACCCGCTGGTTCGATGCAGGATATGCTCGGCGCCGCGCAATGGACCTGGCTCGAAAACCAATTGCAGCAGCCTGCAGATGTTCGACTGCTTGTCTCCTCGATCCAGGTCATGCCAACGACACATGGCTGGGAAGCCTGGTCGACGATGCCGGACGAGCGCCAGCGCCTGTTCAATCTGATCCGGAAAACGGACGCGACTGGCGTCGTCTTTCTTTCCGGCGATCGTCACTCGGCGTTTATTTATGAAGAGAGCGGTGTGCTGCCTTATGAAGCCCACGAGCTTACCTCCTCGTCGTTGAATGTGGCGTTCGCAACCGAGACAGACGAGATGGATGAGCGGCAAGTCGGATCTGGTTTCCCACCTGAAAATTACGGTGCTGTTGAAATTGACTGGGATGCTCGTGCGATCCTTTTGAAAGTCAAAGACAATGCTGGAAACACCGTTCGTGAGAACGCGATTGAATTTACGGATATCGGTATCGACTAGCTTTGTGGTCTTTGTGTATCAATTGGTCCGGCCTGGCGTCAGTCCAGATCCTGTACTCTGCATAGCAATAATCGCGGCTGACCCGGTTGTCACCGGAACTGGCGGTGCTATAAGCGGCGCGACTTTCGCAGATCCGAACCTGGATTTGTGCATGCTGCAAGAGGCTGATTTCACATGAACATCCACGAATACCAAGCCAAGGCCGTCCTGAAAGAATTTGGCGCGCCAGTGGCGGAAGGCGTCCCAATTCTAACCCTCGATGATGTCCAGATGGCAATCGATACATTGCCCGGACCGCTTTGGGTTGTGAAAAGCCAGATCCATGCGGGTGGTCGCGGCAAAGGGAAGTTCATAGAAGCTGCAGCTGGCGACAAAGGCGGCGTTCGCCTGGCTTTCTCCAAAGAAGAAGTGATGAGCCACGCCAAAGCGATGCTGGGCAATCACCTGGTCACGGCGCAAACCAGCGCTGAAGGCAAGCAAGTTAATCGCCTTTATGTTGAAGACGGCGCAGACATCGCTTCTGAGCTCTACCTCTCTCTGCTTGTCGACCGTGAAACCGGTCGTCCTGCTTTTGTGGCGTCAACCGAAGGCGGCATGGACATTGAAGCGGTCGCCCACGACACGCCGGAAAAAATCCTGACCCTGCCTATCGACCCGATGCACGGCGTAACAGAAGCGGCCGCGGGCCAGCTTTGTGATGCGCTCGGCCTCAGCGGCGCGGCCCGCGAAGATGGCATGAATCTGTTCCCGATCCTCTATAAAGCCTTCACTGAGAAGGACATGGCGATGCTGGAAATCAATCCACTGATTGTCATGGAGAGCGGCAACCTGCGTGTCCTCGACGCAAAGGTGAGCTTCGACGGCAATGCGCTGTTCCGCCACCCAGACATTATGGAACTGCGCGACACGACAGAGGAAGACGAGAAAGAAATCGAAGCCTCTGAGTGGGATCTCGCTTATATCGCGCTTGATGGCACGATTGGCTGTATGGTCAACGGCGCCGGCCTCGCCATGGCGACGATGGACATCATCAAACTATACGGCGAAGAGCCTGCGAATTTCTGTGACGTTGGTGGCGGCGCTAATGCGGAGAAAGTCGCAGCAGCGTTCAAGATCATCATGAAAGACCCGGCGGTTGAAGGCATTCTGGTCAATATTTTTGGCGGCATCATGAAATGTGACGTCATCGCCGAAGGCGTTATTCAGGCCGTGAA
>CAYGUD010000213.1:3899-4650 GCA_964352865.1 uncultured Hyphomonas sp. | reverse complement strand
CCTGCCGGAGACCCCGCTGCCGTGAGCACGAGACCCCGCGCCTGAGGCGCGGGGGTTTTGTTTGTTCACTCAGGCGTTCGTCTAAACGAGACCCTCGCGCTGGGCGCGCTTGCGAGCAAGTTTGCGAGCGCGGCGTACAGCTTCTGCCTTCTGACGAGCCTTCTTTTCAGATGGCTTCTCGAAGTAAGTGCGAGATTTCATTTCACGAAACAGACCTTCGCGTTGCATTTTTTTCTTCAATGCGCGCAGGGCTTGTTCGACATTATTGTCGCGAACGGTAATCTGAATAATGGTCAACTCTCCATAAAAAACGGGGCAGGAAATCCTGCAGATGTGCGGTTGTGGCCTATAGAGCCGAAATCAAGCCGCGCCTATAACATGCGGAAACCCCCTTGCCTATCCCTGGAGTCAGATATGACGACGCCTTCGACAAAACTCCGTGATCGCTGGCTCGACGCGCTCCTCCCGATGGTCGCTGAGTCCGGGTGGACAATGGTCAATGCCAAACAAGCGGCCAGAGACGCTGATATCACACCCGGGGAGCAAGCCCTCGCCGCGCCAAATGGCGTGACGGATTTGATTGATCACTTCTTTGATCGCGCGATTGATCAAATGCTTGCCACGCTTGCAACCCGGGATCTGACGGCGTTGCGAACCCATGAACGGGTTGCGGCCGGTGTCAGGGCCTGGCTCGACGCACTTGCTGACCATAAGGACGCGGTGCGCAAAGCCGCCGGCAGAGGCCTTGTCC
>CAYGUD010000213.1:0-3889 GCA_964352865.1 uncultured Hyphomonas sp. | reverse complement strand
GCCTTGTCCCATGGGGGGCGGGCGCCGCCGCAAAACGGGTCTGGTCGATCGCGGATGCGGTCTGGGAAGCGGCTGGAGATACCGCGACAGACTATAATCGCCAGACCAAGCGCGCCTTGTTGAGCGCAGTCTTGCCGCCAATCATTCTGTATTGGCTGGAACATGACGATCCAGATGACCTCGATCGTTACATCGCGGATCGCTTACAGACAGCGATGAAGCTTGGTCAAACAGGGAGCAAAATACTCAAACCTGTTCTCGATCTGGCAGAGCAGATTCGAAGACGGAGAGATCCGCCTAACCCTTAACCGATACAGCCCTGTTTCTGCGGCCTAAGCCAGCAAGTCGCGCAACGCTTGCAAGTCGCTTTGCGGTGTCGCCCAGCTGCAGACAAATCGGTACGATCCACCCGGCCAGGGATAGCATTTCACGCCGCCAGCTTTGATCCGGGCTTCGATGTCCGCTGGCAATTCGGCGAATACTTCATTGCCATCCGTCGGATAGGCCAGTTTGACGCCAGGCTTGGCACACAGCAGATCGGCGAGGCTTTTGGCAGTTTGGTTTGCCTGTCCTGCAAGCTCTAACCAGAGTTCATCGGTGAGCATGGCGTCTGCTTGCGCGGCCAGAAAACGCATTTTGGGCGGCATATGGCCAGCCCGCTTGGCCCGCGCTTTCAAAGCTTCGACCTGCCTTCGCATTGGGCCAAATAACAGGATGATCTCGCACCCGATCGCCCCGGTCTTGGTCAAGCCAAAAGTCAGGACATCAATGCCTGCTTTCCAGCTCATTTCAGCTGGCGCCGCGCCAGTAGAGACCAGAGCATTTGCCAGCCGGGCGCCATCAAGATGGACGTTCAAGCCCTCGTCCTTGGCGAGCGCCGCATAATGTCTGACGGTTTCGGCAGAATAGGCGGTGCCGCATTCAGTCAGATTGGTCAGCGACAAAGTCTCAAGCGGCGTCTCATGGACAAAGCCCGGATCATTGAAAGCCAGCGCATCACGCAAAGCGGCTTCATCAATCTGGGCCGCATCACCTGGCAGCAAACTGAGTTTTGCCCCGCCCGTGAAGAATTCCGGCGCGCCCCGTTCGTCGCGCTCAATATGCGCTTCGCGATGGCAGGCAATCGCCCCGATGGACGAACACATCACTGACAGGGCCAGAGCGTTCGAAGCCGTGCCACTGGCGCAGACCCAGAAATCGAAGTCGTCTGTTTCAAACGTCTCTGAGAGGCGCTTGCGCAATCTTTGCGTCACATCATCCGCGCCATAGCTTCCGGCGCTGCCCGTATTTACTGCGGCAATTGCCTCAATCACATTTGGATGCGCGGGCGCAGTTGTATCAGATGCAAAATCCATAGGTTACAGCATCACGTCCGGCGTTTGCCACATCAAGTGCTGGCCGCCATCGCTGGCAATCAATTGCCCGGTTATGCTGTCCGCCTCGATCAGATAGCGCAGCGTTTTGACGATTTCGCCAGGGTTCGACCCTTGCTGTGTCAGGGTTGCCTGAGCTTCCGCTTCAAACTCGCCCGGCTTCTGATGGACATTTTCGAGCGTCGGACCGGGGCCAATACCATTGACGCGGATATTTGGCGCGAAGGATTGCGCCAGTGTTTTCGTCGCCGACCACAGCGCCGACTTGGACAGGGTATAAGAGAAAAAGAGCGGGTTCAGCTTGAGCACCCGCATATCAATCATGTTCACAATCAGACCCGCTTCATCCTGTGGCAGCGCCCGCGCAAAATGCTGCGCCAGAAGCACCGGGGCCCGCAAATTTGGACCCATATGGAAGTCCCAATTCTTGCGGCTATGCTCCAGCGCTGAGTCATCTTCAAACGTCGAAGCGGAATTGACCAGGAGTGTGAGCGGCCCGCCCAAAGCTTCCTGCGCAGCGCGCTCCAAGACGGCTGTCTGCTCTTCATCGGCGAGATCGGCCTGAACCAGCTCAGCAGAGCCGCCAGAGGCGCGGATTGTCTCAGCCGTGGCCTCTGCGCCCGCCCGGGAGCCGCGATAATGCACCGCCACCGCCCAGCCATCAGCGCCAAGCGCCTCAGCCATTGCTTTGCCCAGCCGCGCGCCAGCGCCAGTTACCAACGCCCGTTTTGGTCCTTCGGAAACGCGAATAGCCATTCAGTCCTCCCAGATCAGGTTGCGGGCAGGATAGACCGGAAACACGTCATCCCGCCACGCGTACAGGCAGGACAGACGTCAATGCCGCACTTAGTCGATGCGACGAAAGTCAATCAGATTGAGAATTGCAAAAACCGCGACGGTGGCAAGGATAGCCCAGACAGATGCGTGGATCATGATGACAGCCCTTCGAAAACTTGCGACCTGTTAAACCGTCTTTGCCGATTTGGCGAGCCCTGATTCCCAGATAGGAGATTTCTGTTTTGACTGATCTTCGCGCGCATTTGTTCCGATTATGGTTTCGACTATCCCGCCCCATGACTCTCGGCGCCCGGGTGGTGGTTGAGAATGAAGACGGGCACGTCCTTCTGGTGCGCCACACGTATACAAAAGGTCTGTATCTGCCAGGCGGCGGCGTCGAGCCTGGCGAAACCGTGCATGAATCAATGCGGCGTGAATTGGAAGAAGAAGGCGGTCTGGCGCTGACCGGTCCGGCCACACAAATAGGAATCTTCTCCAATCACCGCCGGATGCGCAATGATCATGTCATTCTATACCGCGTCGAGGCTGGCGCCTGGACAATATGCGGCGACCCGATCGGCAGGGAGATTTCTGAAATTGTCTGGTGCGATCCGCTCTCGCCGCCAGAGGATGCCACGCCGGCGACACAGCGGCGCTTGCAGGAATTATTTGCCGGTGCGCCGCCGTCTGAATATTGGTGATCTCTATCCTTCAGCCATGGCCAGAAAGGCTGGCAAGGCCATGAAGACAAGCGCCCCGACGAGCAGGATTAGCGGGCCAAATTTGTTCCAAACGCGTTTCATAGACTCACCTAGACGGTGAAATCACGGCGCGATTGCGGATGAGACCGCGGCACAATTTAGGCGAGCCGATAAAACTTAAAGGCGAAATTTAAACGGGTGTTAAAATCGAGCTGCCATAGACTTGGGTGTGCTGGGTTATCCCCTTTCCCAGCATCACATGCAGGATCAGACGCGCGTCAGTTTTTGCCGACGCTGCGCTAGGCCCAAAAAGAGACGACCGCGCTTTTACGAGCGCGGTCGTTTTGCATCTGCCAGAACAGCGCCGACATAAAGACCAAGCGTGTAGACGGATAAAGCCGCCGCCAGCCAGACCAGGCCGAGACCGATAATCCAGACCACGGCACGCGAGGCTGGACCCGCCAGCAGCAGCGTCACGATACCCACCATCTCAATCGCGGTTTTCCATTTTGCCAGTTTCGACACTGGCATGTCGACAGATGGCAGCAAGCGCAATCCTGTCGCGATGAGGTCTCGCACAATGATCAGCGCGCTGGGAATGAGGAGCAATAGGGTCCAATCGTGAACCGCCGCGATCGCCAGCAGACTGAATCCCACCAGCAATTTGTCCGCGACCGGATCCAAAAACGCTCCGAGCGCACTGACCGCATCAAATTTCCGGGCGGCCCAGCCATCCGCAAAGTCCGTCAGGGCGACGAGGATGAATGCCAGCGCGGGCCAGATCGAGCCGGTTGGCAAAGTAACAATCAGCCATGCGACCCCCAAAGCCAGGCCGCAGCGCGCAAATGTCACTGCATTCGGTAACCAGGTGAGTGTCATGAGGAGCGGCCCGAATTAGCGACAATTATCTATGCCGCGAGTTCAGTGGCGGGTCTAGGTCGCGGCGCAATAGGGCGTACCCGGACCAGTCGGCAGGACTGGCATTGCAGCGGGTATGCCCGGGCGGCTGAAGTCGGCGTACAGAGAACACGCGGGATG
>CAYGUD010000212.1:0-4653 GCA_964352865.1 uncultured Hyphomonas sp. | reverse complement strand
GTCTAAAATTTCGCCGTTCAGTGTCGCTTCGAAGAGGGGCTCTGGTGCTGGAAAGACGAGGTCACCAATTTCACCCGTCGCGTCTTCGCGGATCCAGTCGAGACCATCAATAACTGCGATCATTGCATGCTGCCCGCGCTGGATGAGGGAGCCTTTGACAATCACCGGTTTGCCGGTAAGTGCGCCAATCTTGGCGCTGACGCCGCATTTTCCCTGACATCCCAAAAGCGCGGTGCGGGGCGTGCCATCCAGATCGAGTGTGCGCAGCATGCCATACGGCTCAGCAGATGCGATGCCGCGCCATTCGCGAACTTCGCCCATGTTCCAGGTGCCCGGGCCAACGGGGCGTTGCAGAGCCGCGACCCCGGTTGCGATTGCGGCTGTTCCGGCGACTAATCCGAGGCCAGCGCCAAAGAAGAACCGGCGATCAACTTTGGGCGTATCAGCCCAGCCGATAAAGAAATCGTCTTTGCTCATTCATTGGCTCCAATCTGGCTCGGGGCTTGAGATGTGCCTGGGGCGTTAGGTTCAGGATTCACAAAGATGATGCCATCGACAATGCGTGTCGCATAGGTGGCGATTTTTTCCGTGAAGGGCGGCGGCGATTGTCCGTCTTCCATGCGATACTGGAAGCCGTGCCAGGGGCATGTGATACAGCCATCGACAATTTTGCCTTCGCCCAGCGGACCGCCTTGATGGCGGCAAACGTTCGAGACCGCAGAAACTTTGTCGCCGTCCAGGAAGACGGCGATGGCTTCGCCCGATTGTGGCTTGATGATCTTAGCGCGGCCGTCTTCCATTTCGCAGGTTCTGGCTACGATCAGCCAGCCATCTTGCTCGGGTTTATGGGCGCGCCCAATACTGGCCAATCCGGTCGCGATGTGAAGCGCGACGACGATGGTCCCACCAGAGGCAAGCAGACCCACGTAGACCGGGCTCTTTTCAAACTGGATCGCGCCAAACGCAATGTGGGCAATCAGCAGAGCGTAAGCCACATAGACGCCCATATGGAGGGCTTTCCATAGGCCAGGACCAAGATTGGCGTTCCAGAAATCATGGCTGGTTGCCGCCATCAGGAACATGATCAGAAGAGCGCCAAACCCAAGGACTTCAAACGGAAACCCGGACAGGCTGTCATAACGTGGATTGGATATGAATAGCGACACCAGAGGGTTCGTCTCAGAAAATCCGTGATACCAGAGCAGGACAAGCGCGGCATGCACCAGCGCGACCAGGAACGTCGTCACGCCAAGATGGCGGCGGTTGTAAAGGAACGGTTTGAATCGGTCGGTGATCCGCGCCAGCGGACCTATACAGAGGATGAAAGTGAGCAAGAGGAAGGCCAGCGTACCCGTGGCCCGCAGCAGGGCCTGGATGGGTGTGAAACTGTCGCCTTCAGCTTGTGTCAGATAAGTGATCGAGATGAAGCCGATCAAATAGACGGCGATCCCGGCAAGCATCCAGAGATCGAACCGCTTCTTGAACGGCGTCCATTGCACAGATTTATAGTCATGAGACATCAGGACGCCTCCTCGATGAGCGCACCGGGCAGGGCGTCATTGATCGGCGCCGAAGGGCGTTGAAGGACTGCGAGGGCGATGATGGCAAATATCGCTGGCCCAAGAATGAGCCACAAGATCAAATGTGTTTTACGGTGCGCGCGTTTCATGAGACAGGCGGCTCCCTTTGTGAGAGCAGTTTGTTCAGCATCACGGGCCACAATCCTACAATGCCCGGAAGGATCATCAGACGCACTCGAAGCGGCAGACCTTTTCCTTTCGCGGCAGGATCAATCCGGCCCGCACCGCCAAACACGTAGATCAGGCCAACCAAGACCCCGATCAAGGCATAGATGCCGAGCCCGAGAACCAGAACTTCCGCTGCACTCTCACTCATCGCCTTACACCTGCATAAGCGACGCCCGAAAGGTCCGACATGTCGCGGCTGAACGTGGTCAAGTCATTAGCATTGAAGCCGGACAAGGCGTCGTGACCACAGGCCCGCGCCATCACTTTCATCAATTCAGTCGAGGCTTCGAAGAAATTCTTCAGGCGATGTGCAGATTTCTCGATCACCAGGCGCGAAACCAGGTGCGGTTTCTGTGTCGCGATCCCGACCGGGCAATTATTTGTGTGACAGGCCCGCATGGCGATACATCCGATCGCCTGCATGGCGGAATTGGAAACCGCTATGGCATCCGCGCCGAGCGCCAAGGCTTTGACGAAATCAGCCGGTTTGCGCAAGCCGCCAGTGATCACCAGAGAGATGTCGCTTCGACCTGACGTGTCGAGGTGATATCGCGCCCGCGCCAGAGCCGGGATAGTTGGCACTGAGATGTTATCTCGGAAGATGACCGGCGCGGCGCCTGTGCCACCGCCCCGGCCATCAAGGATGATATAGTCGACGCCAACTTCCAGCGCGGCATCGATATCTTTTTCAATATGTTGAGCCGAGAGCTTGTATCCGATTGGAATGCCGCCCGTTCGATCGCGAACTTCGTCGGCGAATTCTTTGACTTGGCTGACTTCCGTCCAGTCCGGGAATCGCGGCGGAGAGATGGCAGCTTCGCCTTCTGGGAGTTCGCGGACGAGCGCGATTTTGCCTTTCACCTTATTGCCTGGCAAATGACCGCCGGTTCCAGTCTTGGCGCCTTGACCGCCTTTGAAATGGAAGGCTTGGACTTTCTCGAGCTTGTCCCAGGAAAAGCCAAATCGACCGGAGGCGAGTTCATAAAAATAGCGGGAATTGGCTTCTTGCTCTTCTGGCAACATGCCGCCTTCGCCTGAGCAGATACCGGTCCCAGCGAGCTCAGCACCGCGCGCAAGCGCGACTTTGGCCGGTTCGGAGAGCGCACCAAAACTCATATCAGAGACAAAAAGCGGGATATCCAGATGCAGAGGCTTTTGCGCATTTGGGCCGATCACGGTTTTGGTGTCGACAGGCTCGTCATCCAGAAGCGGAACTTTGTGCAATTGCGCGGTAATAATCTGGATATCATCCCACTTTGGCAGGTCTTCTCGCGGGACACCCATAGAATCGGTGATCCCGTGATGTCCGACTTTGCTGAGGCCGTCGCGCGCATATTGCTGGATCAATCCATTCGTGGGTTCGGGGTGCGGGGCATGACTCGGGTCCTGAAACAGGCCGAGATACTCGTCACGTTGGTATGGCTGCGGATTGGCTTTGCCCCAGGCGTTGATCTCATCGGCATCGACCAAGACTTCGCCATTCTCGATCCAGGCCTGGAACTTTGGCAGTTTTTCTGAATTTTCATACTCGGACACACCGCTATCGAGGCGATAATCCCAATTGTGGACGCCGCAGATCAGATTGTCATTCTGATCGACATGGCCATCGGACATCAGCGCGCCGCGGTGTAGGCAACGACCATAGAAGACGGACACGATCTCATCATAACGCACGACCACCAGGTCAACTTCGCCTACAATTGCGTATTCTGGCTGGCGATCGGCCAGATCATCCCATTTGGCGACAGCAATCTTGTTCATTCAAGTAACCCCTCTTGATCCTGACCCGGCCTTTATCGACAGGCGCGGTGACAAGCCAATCACAAGTGCCCAAGAAAATGTGAGCGACTTTTGATATGCCTTCGCCTACTGTTTTCGATAGGGCAGCGGAAAGCAAGCGAGGGGAAACACAAAATGTCTGGAACCAAGACAAACTTGATCTGGCACAAAGTCGCCGAAGCCGGTGAAGTGTCAGAAGGTCGCGTGAAGTCAGCGACAGCCGGAACGCAATCTGTTGCGCTCGTCCATTTCAAAGGCGAGTACGCCGCCATGGACAATAGGTGTCCGCACCAAGGCGGCCCACTCGGCGAAGGCTCGATCGAAAAAGGGCTGAATGATGAGTGCTGGCTGCGCTGCCCCTGGCATGGCTGGGACTTTGACCCCCTGACCGGCAAGCCTCCGGGCGGTCATGAAGATACCGGCCAGGAAATGTTCGATGTCGATATCCGCGACGATGGCATCTATGTCGGCGTTCCGGCTTTGCCGCCGCGCGCCCGCACAATTGCCGATGTCATGGCCGAAACGATGACCAATTGGGGGGTGACCAGCGTGTTTGGCATGGTCGGTCACTCGAATCTTGGTCTTGCTGATGCGCTGCGTGTGCAGGAGGCTGAAGGTAAGCTTTCCTATTATGGTATCCGGCACGAAGGTGCTGCGGCGTTTGCCTGTTCCGGCTATGGCAAGCTTACCGGGCATCCGGCGGCAGCCCTGACCATTGCCGGGCCTGGCGCGACAAACCTTTTGACCGGTCTTTGGGATGCGAAAGTAGATGGCGCCCCGGCTTTGGCACTGACTGGACAAGTGCAGGATCAGGTCGTGGGCGTGCACGCCTTTCAGGACATTGATCTGGAAGCCGCATTCGAAGCGGTGACGGAGTTTTCCGCAACGGTTCATTTGACCTCTGATCACGGCTTGCTGATGACCCAGGCGATCAAGACCGCAATCCTGAAGCGCGGGGTCGGGCATCTGGTCTTCCCAGATAATGTTCAGCCAAAGCCTGCCCCTGACGGGGCTGAAGCTTATGGCCCTGCGGGGCGTATGGCGGATCTCGCGGTTGCGCCGGCGCTATTAGCGGTTAATCAGGCCATGGCGGTTTTGAAGGGCGCGAAGCGCCGAATGATTATAG
>CAYGUD010000211.1:0-4663 GCA_964352865.1 uncultured Hyphomonas sp. | reverse complement strand
AGCTTAAAATCATCGATGTTTTCATCTGTAAGCTGCGCAAGAAATTGCAGCAGGCCACAGGCGGCGAACATTATATCGAAACGGTTTGGGGACGCGGCTATGTGCTTCGCGATCCGAAACCCAAGAAAGAAGCTGTGGCAGCCTAAGCCCACCTCCTTTCCCCGAATACCTTTTAAACCCGATGCCTTGGCATCGGGTTTTCTTTTTGGTCTAGTGTCGTCAGCAAATGGGAAGACACCAGAATGACTTTGAACATTACCCCCAGCGATCAAGCCTGCGGTGCCGCCATTACCGGGATCGACCTTACGAAAGATCTCAGCCCCGCCGACATTGACGACATTCGCGCCGCCTGGCTGAAGCATCACGTCATTGCATTTCCAGACCAAGCGCTCTCGGATGATGACCTTGAGCGGTTCACACTGTATTTTGGTCCGTTCGGAGATGATCCCTACATCGCGCCGATCGAAGGACGCGATCATATTATTGCGGTGCAACGCGCAGCAGATGAAACATCGCCGATTTTTGCCGAGGCCTGGCACACCGACTGGAGCTTTCAGGAAGTTCCCCCTGCCGGCACCTGCCTGTTCGGAATCACCATTCCGCCGCACGGCGGCGACACTCTTTTTGCCAATCAGCACAAGGCGTTAGATGAGATGCCTGATGACTTGCGCGACCGCCTTGAGGGCAAGATTGCGATCCATTCTGCAGGCGGCGCTTATGGTCGCAAAGGGTTTTATGGCGATGATGATACGGAAAGCCGAAGCATGGATATTCGCCCCTCCGACGATGCCCACGCGACGCATAATCATCCGATCTTTCGGGCTCACCCAGAAACCGGGCGCCCGGCAATTTTCGGAACCGCAGGCTACATTACCGGTTTCGAAGGCATGGACCCAGAGGCCTCGAGCGAGCTTTTATTCGAACTCTATCGCTGGCAGACCCGGCCGGAATTCCAATACCGCCACAAGTGGCAAGCAAATACACTCCTGGTGTGGGACAATCGATCCGTCTTGCATATGGCGACCGGCGGATATGCAGGCCACGATCGCTTGCTTCACCGAACGACAATAGGCGACCGAACCGCGCATTAAAGCCGGTCAGTCAAACCTCTTCTCAATCAGATGAAAAAGGGAGTAGGTCCACGCCCGCAGGCTTGAGCTCTACTCGTCTTCGTCCAGCATATCGGCCCAGAAGACCTGTTTGCTGGCACGAACCGCTTCGACCAAAATGATCACCACGGCTCCGGAGAGCACCCACCATGCTGTGCTGGATTGACCAGCCCATTCTACCATTGCTTCTATCATCACCATGCCTCGGTCTTACGCCGTCGATAGGATCAATATGACGTCCACGTCTTAACGAGAGCTGAGTCAAATTGGGCACGGCTGGGGCAATTCGTAATCAAAACCGCCCTAATTCTTTACCCGGGATGACTTTTGCGTAAACAGAAACAGATGAGCAGCCGAACCTCTTCCCGCAAACCACCCGACCGCGTCTGGCAACGCATGTTGTCTGGTCGCCGCCTCGACTTGTTGGATCCGTCACCGGTCGATGTCGAGATGGAAGACATCGCTCATGGTCTGGCCCGCGTCGCGCGCTGGAATGGCCAGACCAAAGGGGCGCACGCTTTTTCAGTCGCCGAACATAGCGTTATTGTTGAAGCGCTTTGCGTCGAACTGGAGCCGCGTCTGGACCCGCGATCCCGCCTGGTTGCGCTGCTACATGATGCCCCGGAATATGTTATTGGCGACATGATCTCGCCGTTCAAAGCGGTCCTCGGCGACGGATACAAGGACATCGAATCACGCCTGGCTTATGCCATCCACGCGCGCTTCGGACTGCCCGCCGAGACGCCCGCGAGCCTGAAACGTCTGATCAAGAAAGCCGACAATATTTGCGCCTGGTTCGAAGCCACGCAACTGGCTGGCTTTTCTGAAGCTGAGTCGGATCGCTTTTTTGGACACCCCCCGCGCGGCGTCCAGCTCACGCTAGCCCCGCAGCCAGCAGAAGCGGCGCAGGCGCTGTTTATCGGCCGAACCATAGCGCTGTTGTCCAGAATTGAGGCGCCTGCATGAGTCTGATCATCGGCCTGTCCGTGGTGATTGTGGCCTTTGACGGCGAAAAGCCACGCGTCCTGGCCATCCGCCGCGAGGATGGCACCACTGCTTTGCCCTTTGGGGCGTTTGATCCGGAAAAGCACCGCACATTTGAGCTCGCCTTGCGGGGCTGGGTGAAAGAACAAACCGGCTTCCAGCTCGGCTATGTTGAACAGCTCTACACATTCGGCGACCGCGACCGGGAAAGCCCGGAAGCGACATTGCTTGATGTCCCGACTGAGTCCCGTGTGGTGAGTGTCGGATATCTCGGTTTGACGCCCGAAACGCAAAGATTACCCGACGCCTTCGAGGCGAGGTGGCGCGGATGGTATCGCCATTTCCCATGGGAAGACCGGCGCACGGGGCGTTCGGCGATTATTGACGACCTTATTGGTCCAAAACTGATGACCTGGGCAGCAGGCAATCCAGATCGCTTGTCGCGCGCCGAAACAGCGTTTGGATTGTCTGGCAATGACTGGCCTGATGAAGCCGTGCTGGAAAGATATGAGCTGCTCTACGAAGCGGGTCTGGTAGCCGAATGCGCGCGCGATCGCGGCTTGCCCGTCCCGGACGTTCGGCTGGGCGAACCTATGGCCTCGGATCACCGCCGCATCCTGGCGACAGCCATCAGCCGTTTGCGGGCAAAAATTCGCTATCGCCCGGTTGCGTTTGAACTGATGCCTGCACGGTTCACACTCACCGCTTTGCAAAGCACCGTAGAAGCCATTCTCGGACAAGTCCTGCACAAGCAAAACTTCCGCCGCGCGCTTGATCGAACGGGATTGGTCGAAGGGACCGGCGAAATGGAGAGCGGCACGGGCGGACGTCCAGCAGAGCTTTATCGTTTCAAGCGTGAAGCTTTAAGCCGAACCGGGGCACGCGGTCTTACCGCACCTGTCGTCCGCGGCCTTCCGCCAGCATAGCAAAGAGTGGGTAACTAAACCCGGCTGCCAAGCCGCCAAGATGCGCGGCCCAGGCGATTTGCATAATCCCGACATCGCCGCCAAGAAAGGCCAGAACCACATTGATCAGGATCCAGGGAACACTGATCGACAAGGCGCCTTTGAAGCGATTGCGGATAAACCCGACGGCTGGCAACAGACCCGAAATCGCTGACGACGCCCCAATCGCAATGCCATCTTTCGCTTCAATCGCATACCAGAGCATTTGTGCCAGCCCGCCGCCAATCGCGCACACTGCAAAGAAGCCGAGAAACAACCCGGCGCCTTTGGGCGAGTTGCCCAGCTGTTTTGCGATAATCGGCCCAAGGGCAATCAACATCGCCATATTCATCATCAAATGAAACGACCCGCCATGCAGGAAAGTGTGCAGGACATAAGGCGCAAAATCGCCCCAGGGCCGGTAGACATTGTCGAAGCTGGGACCGCCGGCAATCGCTGCGACGGAGAACATCCAGTCCTGTAGATTGGTCGAGACACTGAACTGGATCAGCGTAACCGCAACAATCGCTCCGGTCAGAAGCAGGACGATGACGGGAAACCCTTTCCGGAAGATTGGTGGTTTTTCCGGTAGCGCGTTTTGATCATCATAGACTTGCATTACTCTCATATGGCGTATTCCGCGAAGAGTGCCAGACCTGCTCTGCCGCCACGTGACGGCTTGACCTCTGTGACTGTCCGGCCACGATCCGGTTCATGACCCTGACTTTTGATGACCTCCGCCCGCCCTGCCCGCATATGGATGACACACATACCGAATGGCGCCGTAGCGTCCGCGGCTTTGTGGACCGTGAAATCATGCCTTATGTCGAAGAATGGGAAGACGCCGGGCGCATCCCGCGCGATCTCTACAAGAAGGCCAAGGCAGCAGGTATTCTGGGCATTGGCTATCCAACTGAGTATGGCGGCGAAGGCACGGAGTTTGATCGCTTTCACGGCATTGTCACGTCTGAGGAACTTGCGCGGATTGGGGCCGGCGGGGTGTCGTCGGCTTTGATGATTCATGGCATTGGCCTGCCGCCTATCATGGCGCTCGGCACAGAAGAGATGAAACAAGAGATTGGCCGCGCGGTGCTGTCTGGCGAGAAGCAAATCAGTCTCGGCATCACAGAGCCTTCAGCGGGCTCTGATGTCGCCCAGCTCAAGACCAAAGCCGTACGCGATGGCAATGGCTGGCGCGTCAATGGCTCGAAGACCTACATCACCGGCGGTATGACTTCAAAGTGGCTCACTACTGCCGTGCGAACGGGCGGCGACGGCATGGGCGGTATTTCGCTGATGCTGATCGATTTGGAGAGCGAAGGCGTCAGCCGCACCGAATTGCCCAAACAAGGCTGGTGGGCATCCGATACCGCAACCATCCATTTCGACGATGTCTTTGTCCCGGCAGAACACATAATCGGCGCCGAGAATAAGGGCTTTTACGGCATTGTTGCCAATTTCAATGGCGAGCGTCTCGGCATGGCGGCAGGCGCTGCCGCATCAGCGCGAGTCTGTGTCGAGGAGGCTGTGGCCGGGGCCCACGACCGCAAAACAATTGGCAAACGCCTCGCCGAGCACCAAGTCAATCGGCACAACAATGCCAGCATGGCGCAGCGCGTCGGGGCG
>CAYGUD010000210.1:0-4686 GCA_964352865.1 uncultured Hyphomonas sp. | reverse complement strand
TTTCATCAGGCTGACAGGCGCATCATCCGGGGCGGTTTCAAACACGTCGCGCTTGTCAGCACCTGTGATCAGCAACAGCACTTTGCGGGCATAAGCCACGCAAGGTTGGGTCAAGGTCATGCGTAAGAGATTAGGGCCCGTGACATCGCTCTCGATGGCCTCAATCGCAGCCACGATTGATGTGGTGTCAGGGTCGATCGCTGCGTCATAACCGCGTGCGCCTGAAAACCAGGACAATGTGTGCGCATCCGGCCCCATACCAAGCAGCATGACATCTGTCAGGCTGGCGTCGAGATATAAGTCATTCACGGCCTCGACTGCTGCGAACGGATCATCGCCATTGATTTTCATGGGAACATAGTCGGCCGCAGCGGCTTTATTCTGCAAGAGCGTACGCTCAATCATCGCGCCATTTGAGGCGGGGTGTTCACGATCCACCCAGCGCTCGTCACAAAGACCGACATGGACTTTTTCCCAATCGAGCTCAGCGTTTGAAAGTGTTTCATAGATCGGGCCGGGCGTGCGTCCACCGGAGCCCATGAAGACCGCGTTTCCGCGCCGCTCAATAGCATCGCTCAAAGCGGCGGCGATCCAGTCAGCGGCAGCCTGTTGCAGCGCGGCTTTATCATCGAAGCTTTTGAAGACATATCCTTGCGTCATGGGCTCACGCTAGGGCCTTTATTGGGCTGGTTTGTCAAGCGGTTTCCAGCTCGCGATGAAATTGTCTGCAGACGTCAGCGTTATAGGTGCTTGAAACCTGTGTCCGGCATGTGTATGTGGCGCGCATCAACGGGACTCTTCTGGCCCGCTCTGAGAAAGGACAAACGTCCGGTGGGCCGGACACTTGAGAAAAGGAGGCCTTGATATGGCCAAAGAAAAGTTTGAGCGTAATAAGCCGCACGTGAACATCGGAACGATTGGACACGTGGACCATGGTAAGACGACGCTGACCGCAGCGATCACAATGGTGCTGGCCGATGTGACGGGGGCTGAGAAGCGTTCGTACGAAGACATCGATTCTGCGCCGGAAGAAAAAGCCCGCGGCATTACCATCAATACCGCGCACGTTGAGTATGAGACGGAAAACCGTCACTATGCTCACGTTGATTGCCCAGGACACGCTGACTATGTGAAAAACATGATCACCGGTGCGGCGCAAATGGACGGCGCGATCCTGGTTGTGAACGCCGCTGATGGCCCGATGCCGCAGACCCGTGAGCACATCCTGCTGGCCCGTCAGGTTGGCGTTCCTGCGCTGGTTGTCTTCATGAACAAAGTCGACCAGGTCGATGATGAAGAACTGCTCGAGCTGGTTGAAATGGAAATCCGTGAGCTGCTCAGCTCTTACGAATTCCCAGGCGACGACATTCCGATCATTGCGGGCTCTGCTCTGGCCGCTGTTGAAGGCCGTGACGACAATATCGGTAAAGAGAAAGTCCTCGAACTGATGGCGGCTGTGGATGATTATATCCCAACCCCGGACCGTCCGATCGATCAGCCTTTCCTGATGCCCGTGGAAGACGTGTTCTCAATCTCTGGTCGCGGGACAGTTGTCACCGGCCGGGTTGAGACTGGCATCGTCAAAGTCGGCGAAGAAGTCGAGATTGTTGGCATCCGCGACACACAGAAAACCACTGTGACCGGTGTTGAAATGTTCCGGAAGCTGCTCGACCAGGGCCAGGCCGGCGACAATATCGGCGCGCTGATCCGCGGTATCGACCGTGAAGGCGTTGAGCGGGGCCAGGTGCTTTGTAAGCCGGGCTCAATCACGCCGCACACAACGTTCGAAGCGGAAGCCTACATCCTGACCAAGGAAGAGGGTGGCCGTCACACGCCATTCTTCACCAATTATCGTCCACAATTCTACTTCCGTACGACAGACGTGACCGGTGTTGTCACCCTGCCAGCGGACAAGGAAATGGTTCTGCCAGGCGATAATGTGAAAATGAGCGTTGAGCTGATCCAGCCCATCGCCATGGACCAGGGCCTGCGCTTCGCGATCCGCGAAGGTGGCCGGACTGTCGGCGCTGGTGTTGTGGCCTCTGTCTCCAAGTAAGAGACCGGCCCACAGCCAAACAGACTTGAACAAGCCCGCCTGGAAACAGGCGGGCTTTTTTGTGCGTGAAATCTGTGTGTTGGAGGAATTCTTGCCTCAAGATGAAGCCTAGGACGCAGTTTGTGTCTTGAGCGTGTGCGCCGCGCGTGGTGTACCTCTTACAAACACTGCGAAAAGCAGACTCTAAAATCAATGCCGGGGAGGCACACTTGACTGAAGCTGTTGCGGACAATGCGGGCGCGAAACCTCGAGACACGAGTTTCTTTGGCCATCCAAAAGGATTGGCCATTCTGTTCTTCACCGAAATGTGGGAACGCTTTTCTTATTACGGGATGCGCGGCCTGCTGGTCTTGTATCTAACGCAGCATTTCCTGTTTTCGGACGAAAAGTCCTCCATCATGTACGGCGCCTATACCGCGCTTGTTTATGTCATGACGATTATTGGCGGCACACTGGCGGACCGATATCTCGGTCAGCGAAAGGCCGTAACCTTCGGCGCCATATTGCTGTGCATCGGACATTTCGGCATGGCTTTCGAAGGCTCCGGGTCGAAAGAATTCGTCATCACCAATGGCGCTGAAATCGAAATGCAATACGAGGGTCGGGGCGACAACCGCCAACTCTTCATGGACTATCAGGGTGCTGAGCGGCGAGTCACATTCGATACCGAATCTGGCGACATGCTGATCCTCGACTCCGCAGACAGAAATCGGGCACCGACAGCCGGTGTCTTCGCAACCATTGCCAAAGCAGATTACACCACGCGAGTTGAGCAACAGGCATTCTATACGAATATGTTGTTCCTCTCGCTCGCTTTTATCATTGCCGGTGTCGGGTATCTGAAAGCCAATATCTCGACGATTGTTGGCGCGCTCTATGAGTTTGATGATCCACGTCGGGATTCAGGCTTCAGCCTGTTCTATATGGGCATCAATCTAGGCTCCCTGATTTCATCTCTGACCTGCGGTATTATTGGCATTGTCTGGGGCTGGAAATATGGCTTCGGACTGGCTGGCATCGGGATGCTGGCCGGCTTGCTGGTCTTCATGTGGGGGCAGAAATTCCTCGACGGAAAAGCAGAACCGCCAAATCCAGAACTGCTCAAGAAATCATTCCTTGGCCCAATCAATGTCGAAATGGCCTGTTACCTGGCCGGCGCCCTTGTCATCGCAGTCGCCATGCTCTTGGTGATGAATGCAGAAGTGATCCCGGAATGGTTTGTCGGATCGCTCGGCATCGCCGTCTTTATCGGATTGGTAGGGTATGCGTTTATTCAGCTTAATGGCACCGAACGAAACCGCATGTTCGCGGCCATCTATTTCGTGTTGGCGCAGATCCCGTTCTGGGCGCTGTTTGAGCAAGCGGGATCATCGCTGACCCTGTTTACCGATCGTCTCGTCGACAAGACCATGTTCGGGATCAATGTTCCGACACCGGTCTTCCAATTCCTCAATGCCGGTTACATCGTCATCTTTGCGCCGATCTTTGCATGGATGTGGATTGCGCTTTCGAAGCGTAATCTGGAACCCTCCACACCGGTAAAGTTCGCAATTGGCGTCTTCCTGGCAGGCCTTGGTTTCTTGTCGCTGGTTGGCGGCATGGGCGCCTCCGGAACGACCGGCCTGACAGCGGTCTATTTCATCTTCCTGATCTATTGGGTGCACACGATGGGTGAACTCATGGTGTCACCAGTCGGTCTGTCCGCGGTGACGAAAATGGCGCCAGCGCGTGTTGTCGGGATGACCATGGGTGCCTGGTTCCTGTATTCAGGTCTCTCCAACTATCTCGCGGGCGTGATCGCGCGGACCACCGGCGCCGAGACTATTGGTGGTCAGATCACCAATGTCGCTGCGGCCAAAGCAACGTATATCAGTGTCTATTCCAACGTGGCCTATGTCGCGATGGGCATAGGCGTCGTCATGCTGCTCATCTCGCCGATCATCAAAAGCTGGATGAAAGCGGATGTTGCATTGGTTGATTCGCTCGATGATGAATTGCAGGCGAGCGGCGAGAAGCCGAGTTAACCCGCACCACCGACTGTCAGGCCGCCGACTTTCAAAGTCGGTTGGCCGACGCCGACAGGAACCGATTGCCCGGCTTTTCCGCAGGTGCCGACACCGTCATCCATGGCAAAGTCATTGCCAATCATTTCAACCTGGCTCAGCGCCGTGGGGCCGTGACCGATCAGGGTTGCGTTCTTGACCGGCGCGACGACTTTGCCATTCTCGACCAGATACGCCTCAGTGCACTGAAAGACGAAATTGCCGGACGTGATATCTACTTGGCCGCCGCCAAAATCGACGGCCCAGATGCCGCGTTTGATCGATGAGACGATTTCATTCGGGTCCGCATTGCCACCGAGCATCACAGTATTGGTCATGCGCGGCATGATGGTCGCGTCATACGATTCGCGGCGACCATTGCCCGTTGGCGCAACGCCCATCAGGCGGGCATTCTGGCGATCCTGCATATAGCCTTTCAGGATACCATCCTCGATCAACACTGTGCGATTCGTTTTGGTGCCTTCATCATCAATGGAAAGCGACCCGCGACGGGCGTCAATTGTACCATCATCAATCACGGTCACACCTTTAGAGGCAACTTGCTCACCGATTCGGCCGGAATAGACG
>CAYGUD010000209.1:0-4723 GCA_964352865.1 uncultured Hyphomonas sp. | reverse complement strand
TCCACGGGCTTGCGCCCACAACGACCTCAACGTTGCGCGTCTACCAGTTCCGCCACGGCCGCACGCCGGGTAGAGCGCGCCATATACGCGGCACGAAACGGATTGTGAAGCGAAAAGTCTTCGCTATATGCAGTCAAATGACAGAGCGTCCAATCGTCGAATGGGCTGTAAGCCAATCGCCCGTCCCATATGAGACGGCACACACGGCAATGGAGGCGCGCGCGCGCGCGATTCGCGAGGATGGCGCGGCTGAAATGATCTGGCTTCTGGAACATCCCCCGCTCTACACAGCAGGCACCAGCGCCAAGATCGCTGACTTGCGGGCGCCGGACCGGTTCCCGGTCTTTGAGGCCGGGCGCGGCGGTGAATATACCTATCACGGCCCCGGGCAAAGAGTGGCTTATGTGATGCTGGATGTGGCTGAGCGCGGCCGCGATGTGCGGGCCTTCGTGGCCAATCTGGAGCGCTGGATCATCACGGCGCTAAAAGCGTTCAATGTCGATGCAGACGTCCGCGACGGCCGTGTCGGCGTCTGGGTCGACCGCACGCAGCCCGGCGGACAAATTCGCGAAGACAAGATTGCGGCGATTGGTATCCGGCTCAAGCGCGGGGTCAGCTTTCATGGCATCAGTCTCAACGTTGAACCGGATCTGGAGCATTTTAGTGGCATCACGCCATGCGGGATCGCCGATCCGCGCTATGGGGTCACCAGTCTTGTGGATCTTGGCCTGCCGATCGGCATGCCCGACGCTGATGAGGCGCTCAGGCAGGCGTTTGAAGAGGTATTCGAAACAGGTACACTCGGCAGCGCGCCGCTCGCTTAAGCGAACGGATCAGGCTCTTCCTTGCGACCGAAATTCGGCACACGCGCGACCCAGAGCAGTGACCAGATCATGATCAAGGCGCTCAATCCGGCGATCGGCATATAGAACGCGCCAAGGTTCGGCCGGACAATAAACGCTTCCTTGGACGGCAGCGGGTTTTCAGGATTTGGCCCCTGATTGAAGCCGCCTGGACCACCGCCTCCGCGCTGGCCACGCTGACCGCGTTGACCAGAATTTGCATCGCCGTCAGCTTCGCCATCTTCGCTATTGGCACGGGCTTCCTCGGCCTCTAAGCGAGCTTTTTCAGCTTCTGCCTGAGCGTCGCGGCGTTCTTGCAGACGCGCATCGCGCCAGGCGCCAGGGTCTGCGAGATATTCGGAGCGCTGATGATACAGTTTGTCATATTCCGCAGCTTTTCCGGCAACACCGCCCGTAAACGCAACAGCGCCGACAATCAGAGGCACCAGGACAATGATCGCGCGCAGCGATATCTTGCCGGCATGATTCAGCCTGCGTGTGTGGATCACGTAAGACAGAAGCGAGGTGATCGCCAGCACCACGGCAATCAGATAACCATGAAAGATGCTCATTCCTGTCGTGTCGGCACCGGCGGCACCGAAAATGAAGATCATGAACCCAACCCCGAACCAGGCAAGAACACCTGTGAAGAACAATACCGTCCAGGCTCGGGTGAAGTGCAGTTTCGGGGACTTCCCTGCGGGGTTGAAAAACGTATCCAGCCAGTTCATCCGCGCCGGCAATTCTTCATCATCTGTGATCCACGGTCGATTGGGATCCAGGCTGGACTGGGAGGCAATGGCATCGCTCATAGCGAATAGATCCTTTGAATGGCATTCTTATTTTGGACGCTTATACACGCCTCAAAACTTTTATCAATAAACGATAATATTTTATCGACATCCAAGAATACCCAGGGGTGAATTTCGTTAAAGCCTATTGGAAAACATCCGCAGACGACGTGCCGGGAACAGGGCCGTGCTTGTTTTCGCGCGGCTGAGTCGGCAGGAAGCCGACAATCAGCGCGAGCAGCACATTCGATCCAACGGTGGTCAATATATTCAGAGGCAGCATCTTGTCTGCGAGAATTTCAGCCCCTTCGAGAAATCCGGCAAAATCACCTGACGCCACACGTTGTTCCATTTCTTCCTGAATATCGATCATTTCGGGGGTCATGAAGAAGCCGCCAAACATCAAGCCGAATATGAACGCTGCGAGCATCGATCCAAGCCAGATACCGATCACCCACCAGGCCGAAGTCCCGGCATCATGCAGCCGCTTCCCGAACACACAGATATAAGGAAAGATCAGCAGCAGGTTGGCGAATCCAATAAAGCGGCTGACCATTGTATTGCCCGCGACAATCAGAACGCTGGCCACAGTCAGAATCACCATGCCTTGCCAGAATCTGTTTTTGGCAATCCGCCCATTGGGATTAAATAATAGATCGACCATGCTTCGCCCCTTCGTTGACCAGCGAGATAGTTGATTTGGTCATATAGGCAACATGTGGCCGTGTCGAATTACTCAAACTCAAGCATGATTTCGTCAGCCGCGACGCTGTCGCCAGCGCCAACATTGATGGCTTTGACAGTGCCATCGGCTTCGGCGCGAATGATGTTCTGCATTTTCATCGCTTCGACAATACAGACCGCTTCGCCTTCCTGGACTTTCTGGCCAAGCTCAACATCAACAGAGACGACAAGGCCTGGCATTGGCGAAATGATCAGCTTGGACAGATCCGGCTTTTCTTTTTCCGGCAGGCGCTTGTGCATCTCGGCGACCGCTGGGGTGCAAACCAGCGCTTGCAACCGAACGCCGCGATGGCGAACAATATAGCCCTCAGTACGATCTGCAATTTTCACGGCAATCGCCTGGCCATAAGAACGCCTTCCAGCAATGGCTGACCTGGCACCCAATCGGTGACGAAGGAGTGCGGCTTGTCGCCAATTGTGATGGTCGCTTCGCCCTCGCCAAGCTCAAGCTCGATCGGGATATATTCGCTGCCGAGAATGACCACCCACTCCTGGCGGAGCTCTTCTATCGGTGACATCCGGCCGGTAATCTGACTGGCGCGGCGAACATGCACACCATGGGCGTAGGCCGACGCGACCGTCAGCATGACGGTTTGCGCATCGGTTGGTGCGGTGCCCTGAAAACCGTCCGGGAATTCGTCTTTGATATAAGCGGTGGTGATATTGCCCGATCGGAATCGCGGCTCATCCATGACCGCGGCACAGAATGGCATATTGTCCTGAATGCCCTCAATGTGAAACCGGTCCAGGGCTTCTGCCTGAATGTCCAATGCCTGGTCGCGATCTTTGCCATGTGTGACCAGTTTGGCGATCATCGGATCATAGAACATCGAGATCTCGTCGCCTTCGCGGACACCGCTATCCATCCGCACAGTCCCGCCCGCGAGCGGACCTTCCATGGGCGGTATGAAGCGCTTCAAACGGCCAATCGATGGCAGGAAGTTGCGATACGGATCTTCGGCATAGACGCGGCTTTCAATCGCCCAGCCATTAATCTTGAGGGTCTTCTGATCCAGGTTGAGCTTCTCGCCATAAGCCGAGCGCAACATTTGTTCGACCAGATCGACGCCGGTAATCATTTCGGTGACCGGATGCTCAACTTGCAGACGTGTATTCATTTCCAGGAAGTAGAAGCTCTTATCCTTGCCGGACGCTACGAACTCAACTGTACCAGCACTGTCATAGTTTACGGCTTTTGACAGCGCGACAGCCTGCTCGCCCATTTTCTTGCGAGTCGCTTCATCGAGCAGCGGCGATGGCGCTTCTTCGAGGACTTTCTGATTGCGACGCTGAATCGAACATTCGCGCTCGAACAGGTAGACGCAATTGCCATGCTTATCACCCATGACCTGGATTTCGACATGGCGAGGTTCGAGAATGAATTTTTCGATGAAAATCCGGTCATCGCCAAAAGATGCCTTGGCTTCGGCTTTCACCGCAGGGTAGCCTTCTTCAGCATCCTTGTCGTCATAAGCGATGCGTATGCCTTTGCCGCCGCCGCCAGCGGACGCTTTGATCATCACCGGATAGCCAATCTCGCGACTGATCTTGACCGCTTCTTTTGCACTTGTGATCAGCCCCATATGCCCCGGCACAGTCGACACGCCTGCGTCCGCCGCGAGCTGTTTCGAGCTGATTTTGTCGCCCATGGCTTCAATCGCGTGGGGATTAGGACCAATGAAGACAATTTTCTCTTTTTCGAGACGTTTGGCGAAAGCCGGGTTCTCAGACAGAAATCCGAATCCCGGGTGAACGGCTTCCGCGCCCGTTTGCTTCACGGCATCCACAATCTTGTCCATGACGAGATAGGATTCAGCTGCGGGCGAGGCACCAATATAGACGGCTTCATCCGCCATTTCGACGGCCATGGAACCAGCGTCCGCGTCGGAATAGACGACAACTGTTTTGACCCCGAGGCGCCGGCATGTCTTGATTACACGAACAGCAATTTCGCCGCGATTGGCAATCAGGATTTTGTTGAACATTTACGGGCCCCGTGCGTGATTTTCTAATGATCCGTTGCCGGATTTAGATGGCACACGCAAGAATGTCGAGGTTGCCGCTTGGTCAAACCGCACGCCAGTGCACGTCAACGCGCAGAAGCGCGCTCAAGACAGCGCCTAAACCGCGACAGCAAGCCCTTCCGCGAAGCCCGGAGCCTCTTGCTTAAGGAAAGCAATCAGCGCTGTTTCAGCCGGCGAAACCTTGCCATCCGAACCGAGACTTTTGAGCAGCCAGTCATTTTCGAAATCGGTGACGTTTTCCGCTTCGCGGCTTGCCGCTTCAGCTGCGACCTGGCGCGCTTCAGCAGCTTTCCGGCCATTATGCGTGATCATTTCAAACCAG
>CAYGUD010000208.1:4166-4740 GCA_964352865.1 uncultured Hyphomonas sp. | reverse complement strand
TCCATTGGGTATAATTTGAGCCCTACTGCTGAAACGAGGCTGACCAATTGCGCCGGTGACCCGAATAATGCATATTTCACCGATAATGCGAGCGACCTTGAGGGCATTTATGAGCAAATTGCCGGACAGTTTCTCGGCGTGGGTTTGACGGAGTAGGCCATCGCTCAATCGGCGAGGCGCGAGTGCCTCAAGCTCTGCAACCCTGAATGGCGACGAAATTTTCTCGCTTTACCGAGCCAAAATCTGTTGAAAATAGTCGGCTCAGCGGATTCTCAATTACTCTCGGTGCGCTCAGCCATCTGGTTGAGCGCTCCGTTCAATTTCAAGCAAATTTTCAAGCCACTCGCAGGTTTTCCTTAGCACCTGAACCTCTATACGGCGTCTCAACGTACTAGGGGCACCGAGCGTTTTCTTTGAAAGCGCATCATGGAGCCGGTACGTGAAAAAGTCTGGATTTAGAGAATTCTTGCGCCGCAATGGCGGCAATGTCGCCGTCATATTTGCGATGATGCTTGTGCCGATCGCATGGGTCATCAGCCTTGCCATCGACTCATCCAGGCAAGTCAGCACAAAA
>CAYGUD010000208.1:0-4156 GCA_964352865.1 uncultured Hyphomonas sp. | reverse complement strand
ACGCTCACCGATAACGAAATTAAAGACCTCGTCAAAAAATTCTACCTTGCCCAGCTGGATACGGCGTTTGGCGATCTAGTTTGCGATGAAGCGGACGTCGCGGTTGATCGTACTGCAAGAACAGTTCAAGTTGGCGGCAGTTGCGATGTGCCAACGATTTTCCCGGTTCTGACAACCGATAACGTGCCTGTTCGCAGTGATGCGATGGCACAAGCCAAGATTACGCAGCTTGAACTTGCACTTGTTTTAGACGTGTCAACATCGATGTCGGCCGCACAAATCGCTGAACTGAAAGCGGCGGCGAAAGACTTTGTCGCAAGCGTGCTGACCCCGGCGACGGCAGATCGTGTCCGCATCTCAGTGGTACCGTTCGCCTACTCGGTAAATGCCGGGATCTATGGCAACCGAGCAATGGGTCGGTCGGATCTGGATGATCGGGCCGGAGACGGCACAGATAAGGTCTGTGTAAGTCAACGCCAACACGCCCAGCATGATTACACGGACGCTGAACCAAAAAGCGGTCAACGCGTCGACGATGGCAGTGCTTACGGTCAAGTTATCGTGGACTTGTGCCCGGATGATAGCGTGATGCCATTGACCAATGAAGCGGCCACGATCAATTCCCTTATCGACAACTTGCCGTCTGGCACAGGCTATACTCTGGAAGAAACTGCTGCCTTGGGCGGCACTGCGGGACATGTTGCTCTTAGTTGGGGATGGTATTCTCTGTCACCAAACTGGAACAGTGTCTGGCCTACGGATGCGCGACCGGCTGATTATAGCGATCAAACCACTAAAAAGGTCATTATTTTGCTGTCGGATGGGCAAAACAACGAGGCATATACCGGACTGTCCTTTCACCCCTGGCACGCCCAGTTGAGAGCCTCCGCTATGTGTACAGGCATTCACGATGACTCAACGATCCAGATCTATGTCATTAACTATCTGCCTGTTGGGACTCCTCCTTTTACGCATTTTATGGGGATAGCTCTCCCGCCTGTTTGGGCGGTCCTTGATCCCGTAACCTTGCTCAGACACTGCGCGAGTAGCGACGACCACTATTTTCAAGTCTCGCCCAGTATGGACTATGCTGCCATTTTTGGTCGCATTGCCACGAGTCTGCAAGAGACGCGGATTGTCGGATAGGTGACGATATGAGTGTCCCTTCTCAAGGTCCGTCGGGAGCGCGCCATGGCAAGCTGCCCCAGATTGCGCCAAAGTTGCTCAAAAATCGCACTGGCTCATATTGTCGCTTCGCCGTGCCGAATGCTCTTAAACATAGTTCGCTCAGCTGATCCTTAAAATGCCATCGAAGCGCTCAGCCATCTGGGTGAGGGCTCCGTTGAATTTCAAGCAAATTTTCAAGCTACCCGCGTGTGCTTTTTTAGCACCTGAAGCTCTATACAGCGTCCCAACGTACTAGGGGCACCGAGCGTTTTCTTGGAAAGCGCATCATGGAGCCGGTACGTGAAACAGTCTCGATTTAGGGGATTCTGGCGGCGCAATGGCGGCAATGTCGCGATCATGTTTGCATTAATGTTGCTGCCTGTTGCGACAGTCGTCGCGTTTGCAATTGACACGTCGAGACACGTCACGACGGCGCGGGTGCTCCAGGAATCTACGGATCTTGCGGCGCTTGCGGCTGCGAAGACGTACGCGCTAACAGGAGACTATGACCAATCGGTCGCGGAAGCCAGGCTGACGTTCAACATCAATATTTCCAATACCAAGCAAGCTGATATGCGTTGTACGGCCAACAGCTACAATATCGACCATACAACAGGGGATTTCTCGCTCAACACACAGTGCCGCATACCAACGATTTTTGGCGTTGGAATTACGGGCGAAAACGATATGTTGGTACATAGGACCGCAAAGGCGACAGGGGCGGTGACCACGCTCGATCTGGCTTTGGTTGTTGATGTTTCTCACTCTATGGCGGGCAGTAGACTTAGGGCTCTGCAAGCTGCCGCCAATAATCTGATAGATCAGCTTGCAACTGCAGACGAAAATGTTCGGATCGCGATTATCCCGTATTCGGGCGGGGTGAATGCCGGTATTTATGGCAATCCAGCATTGGACCGTCCGGCTGGCGATGATACCGAAGGCGACGGGGTAGATCGCGTCTGCGTCAGTGAACGTGGAGGCGCCGAAGCGTTCACAGATGCTCCGGTGGGCGCTGGCACCTATGCCGGAGAACCAACGTATAGAACCAGGGGATGTCCAGTCCAGCCGATTGTTCCATTGTCCAATGATCCAGCATTGCTCAAGACCGCGATTGGTAATCTCGCAGGCAGTGGATACTCGTCCGGACACATCGCCGTCGGGTGGGCGTGGTATCTGATCTCCCCCGAATGGGCGAGTTTTTGGCCGAGCACATCTCGGCCAAGAGCTTATGGCAATCCGGATGAATTGAAAGTGATGGTCCTGATGACAGATGGCGCGTTCAATCTGAGAAATATTTTTGGGCACGGCACGCCAAATCAAATGGCACAAAAACTATGCGAAGGGATGCGTGCCAAGGGCATCATTGTCTTTACAGTCGCATTTCAGGCGCCTGAATCTGCTCAAACATTGATGCAGAACTGTGCGAGCTCGCCGGGCAACTATTTTGAAGCCAGTGATGAGCGCGGGCTCAGCGACGCCTATGCGAGTATCGCTAGTCGATTTAAAGGTGTCGGACTGATTGAGTAAATGACCGCACGCGCTGTTCGCATAGGGTGGAAACACATCCTCCGTCCGGGCGCCAAACCCCGATGGTTACTTAATTCCTAAAAAGGGAATTGGCATGCAACTTGCTCGCCTGAGACGCGAATTCGGCAATTGTGCCGGATTGATGCGTCGGGGACAGAGCAGATGTTTGGACCAGAGACCAGAAATTGGGCGAAAGACACTGGCGGCAACGTCATTATGATATTTGGTTTAAGTCTGGTGCCGCTATTGCTGGTGGTGGCTTTCGCGATTGATAGCAGCCGCCAGATCAGCACGGACCGGCACTTGCAGGCGGCCATTGATGCCGCATCTCTCGCGGGCGCCCGCGCCATGGAAGATGCCAGCACGACAGACGCCCAAATCCAGGTAATTGCTCTCGAATCTTTCAAAGCCAATCTGCAAACAGCCCACAATGATGTTGTGTGCCGGGACGCGACGGTTACAGTCAATCGCGCTGCCGGAACTGTAAGAGTTGCTTCAGATTGCGACGTTCAGACCATTTTCGGTGAGACGCTGTCGCCAGAATCTGTAGGCGTTTCAAGTGACGCGACCGCGCAGGCAAACGTCACCAAGCTCGATCTTGCGCTTATGCTGGATGTATCTGGCTCTATGTCGGGTAAAAAGCTCACGGATTTGAAGACAGCGGCCAAGACAGCGGCGCGTACTCTGATTACACCGGCCACGGGCGATCGTGTGCGGGTTTCATTTGTCAGTTATGCGACATCGGTGAATGCCGGAGCCTATGGCAATGCCGCGCTTGGACGTCCCGCGAATGATGATTCAGACGGCGATGGCGTGGGTGTCGTGTGTGTCTCAGAACGAACCGGTTCTGCGGCCTGGAACGACGACAAGCCTGAACTCGGCAAATGGGTTGGAGCAAACGCGAATAGCTGTCCCACGTCCAGCTTGCTGCCTTTGACCAATGATCTGACGGTCTTTGACACAGCCATTGATAGTCTGACAGCGGGTGGCTTGACGGCAGGACACCTTGGCGTTGCCTGGTCCTGGTACCTGATTGCCCCGTCCTGGGATGATATCTGGCCAGCGGCATCTGCGCCGCTTCTGAATACAGATCCACATACTTCAAAAGCTGTTATTCTGATGACCGATGGAAAGTTCAACACGGCCTATGAAGCAACCATGGGCGATAGCAATGCGCAGGCCAAGAAGATGTGCGATAAGATGCGCGCGGACAATGTCCTGGTCTATGCGGTTGCGTTTCAAGCGCCGAACTCCGCCAAAGCCACGCTGAAAGATTGCGCCGGCGATGATAGCCGCTTTTTTAACGCCTCCAATGGCCAGCAATTGCTCGATGCTTATGCAGCGATTGCCAGTCAATTGTCCGCCTTGACGCTGGTGAAGTAATCAATTGTAGTTTGACAGACATTAGACTTGTCGCCCTCCCGGATTCGGACTAGCTAAGCTCTATCAAATCCGTTCCGGG
>CAYGUD010000207.1:4160-4776 GCA_964352865.1 uncultured Hyphomonas sp. | reverse complement strand
TCAGCCACCGCCGCTGCATAGTCGCGTGTGTGCGACGACCAGTTCTGCGTGATCTTGCCATGCTCGTTCTTGTACCAGCTATTGCAGGCCGGATCGGCCCAGACGGTTTTTTCCAGGTCCGCTTGCACTTGCTTGTTGAACCGGTCCTGCGCCGCTTGCGTTGGCACCATCGCGGCTTTGCCAGCCTCACCAAGGCCATCCAGTGCTTTCACCGCATATTCAACCTGGCGCTCAAGCATGAACGTGATCGCGTTATGGCCGAGATTGGTGTTCGGGCCATAGAGGACAAACAGGTTCGGGAAGTCTGACACAGTGATGCCGAGATAGGCTTCCGGATAATCGCTCCAGACATCATTCAAACGCTTGCCGCCGCGGCCTTGTACGTCGACGGACCAGCGCCAGCCCGTGGTCTCGAACCCAGTTGCGTAAGCAATCGCATCGAGATCATGGTGTGTGCCGGAAGTGGTTTGGATTCCCGTCGCATCTATCGTCGCGATCCCATCGGTTTCGAGTGTGACATTGTCCTTCGACACGGCCGGAAAATAGTCATCCGAGATCAGGATTCGGCGACATCCAATTGGATAGTCCGGCGTCAGCTTGGCGCGAAGATCAGGGT
>CAYGUD010000207.1:0-4150 GCA_964352865.1 uncultured Hyphomonas sp. | reverse complement strand
GATCAGGGTCGTCGACTTGCTTTTCCAGGTGATCGATCGCAATCCGGTGATAGGCGTCGCGGCCCTCTGGCGTCCATTTAAAGGCCTGCCAAAAGAATGTGTCGGCTTGCTCATAGATGATTTGACGATTGAGCGCGCCAATCTTCATCGCAAGTTCCGGATCGGTGCCCAATAGCGCGCCTTCTTCAGCGCTCATCGCAACATCATTGCGCGGGATGACCCAGTTGGGACTGCGCTGGAAAATGACCAGTTCAGCAACTTCTTCCGCGAGCTCCGGAATGACTTGTACAGCGCTCGCAGCACAGCCGATAATGCCGACGCGTTTGCCTTTCATATCGATGGAGTGGTCCCATTGCGCCGAATGCGTGATCGCGCCTTCAAATGCGTCCTTGCCAGGTATCTCTGGCCAGTTTGGCCGGTTCAATTGGCCGAGCGCGCCAATCACCGCGTCGCCAGTATATGTCGCGCCGCTGGCGGTCGTCACGGTCCAGGATTTTTGTGCTTCATCCCATACGGCGCTGGTCGCTTCATCATCCAGCTTCAGATTGGGGCGCAGCTGATAGCGATCGGTGATCTCTTCAGCATAGGCCTGGATCTCGCCGCCTTGCGGATAGGCACGGCTCCAATTGACGCTCTGCGCGAAGCTGAACTGGTAGAGCGCAACAGGAACATCGCAGGCAACGCCGGGATAAGTATTCTGCGCCCAGGTACCGCCGACACGGTCCAGCTTCTCGACAATTGTAAATGTGTGACCGGCTTCCTGAAGCTTGATCGCGGCGCACAAGCCGCCCAGGCCAGCGCCAATAATAAGGATGTGTTTTCCCGCCATGGCTGAATTCCTCCGTCATCTTTTATTTTGATAACACGATGGCGGAACCTCGCCTCAAGACAAGGGTCACGCAGGGAAAACAAGCGATGGCATCAAATTGCCAGATCAGACGGCTCCGCCACCCTCGCGCGCAGGGTGGCGCGGGTAAACGCCGAGGATCTTGATCGAATTCGAGAAGAATCCGAGCTCTTCCAATGCCAGTTGAACGGGACGTTCGTCTGGATGACCTTCGATTTCCGCATAGAATTGCGAGGCGCTGAATGAGCCTTCAATCTGATAGCTTTCCAATTTGGTCATATTGACGCCATTGGTCGCGAAGCCGCCCAGCGCCTTGTACAGCGCAGATGGAATATTGCGGACCTGGAACAGAAACGCTGTCATCGCCGGACCATCTTTTGGCCCGAGATCCAGCGGCTCCGGCGCCATGATCACAAAGCGCGTGGTATTGTGCGCTGCATCTTCGATATCATTGGCCAGGATTTCAAGGCCATATTCTTCCGCCGCAAGACCTGGCGCAATGGCGGCAGCCGTCGCATCCGCACGTTCCGCCACTTGTCGTGCAGCGCCAGCTGTATCTGCCGCCGTTCGGGCCTGAATACCGTGTTCGCGCAGGAAATTCCGGCACTGTCCAAGGGCCATGACGTGGCTGTAAGCGCGCTCGATCTCATCCAGTTTCGTGCCCGGCAGCGCCATAAGCTGGAACCGGATCCGCATCAAATGCTCGCCAATCATGTGCAGACTGGTGGCTGGCAGCAAATGGTGAATGTCGCCAACCCGGCCTGCAATCGTGTTTTCGACGGGAATCATGGCGAGTTTAGCTTCGCCCGTTTCAACCGCTGAAATGACATCCTCGAAAGTTCGGCAGGCCATCGGCTCAAGGTCCGGATAAACGTCATTACACGCGATATGGGAATTCGCCCCGCGTTCGCCTTGATATGCTATCTTGCCTTGTGCCATCGCGCGGCCTCCAAACTGCTGATCGGTCCTATCTGGCAACAGGGTCGACTTGAAGATCTGGTTATCAGACCTGCGCGCATTCGCCGCTGAAAAGGGTAACGCGCGATCTGCCACATCTATATATATTGATTGCGAACGCATAGCGTGTCAGAAGGCGCGCGCAAGATTGGAAATTGAGGGATCACCGATGGGCGAACTCGGACTGAACAAAATATTCGGGGCACTTCTGGCTGTTGCGCTCGTTATCATGGGCCTCAGAGAAGTCTCAAGTATTGTATTCGGTGGTGGACATCATGCCCATCATGAATACGAATCACTGAACGCTTGGGCAGAATCGAACTTCAAAGGCTATCGCGTCGATATCGCTGATGCCGCAGGCGGCGGCAACGTGATCGAAGAGATTTATGACCTTGGTGCATTGCTTATCGGCGCAGACCTGGCCCGCGGTGAGCGTAGCTTCAAAGCCAAATGCGCGTCGTGTCACACCATTGAACAAGGCGGCTCGAATGGCACTGGACCGAACCTTTACGGGACAATAGGTGCGGCCAAGCAAAGCCATGCCGGCTTTAATTATTCAGGCGCACTCGGAAACACTGAAGGCGATTGGAGCTGGGAGCGTATGGATCAGTGGCTTGAAAACCCATCAAGCTATGCCCGCGGAACCAGTATGGCATTCGCTGGCTTGAAGCGTGATGATGAACGCGCCAGCGTTCTCGCCTATCTCGCTTCGTACAGCCCTGACGCGCCTGCAGCACCTGAACCCCTTCCAGAAGTCGTTGCGGAAGGCGATGCTGAAGAAGCCGCTGGTGATTTCGGTGAGACAGACGAAAATGTTGTTGAAGGCGGCGATGCAAACGCTTCTGAAAACGCCGCTGCGGTCGCGGAAGCCGCGGCGGACCAGGCCATTGAAGACGCCGCAAACTCTGGCACTGCGGCGATCGCTGATGCGACGAGCGCCGCAGACGAAATTGTCGAGACCGTTTCTGACGCGGCAAATGATGCCAGTGAGCAAGTTGCAGACGCCGTGGATGCCGCGGCAGACGTGGTCGAAGAGACCGCAAGCGATGTCGGCGAAGAAGCCTCAGAAGTCGTCGAAGAGGCTACAACTGAGGATTAAGCCAGGCAGGCTGAACGCCCCCTAATTCATCAAGATTGATACGGCGAGCCCCTAAAGGTTCGCCGTATTCCGTTGCGATACGCGCGATCGCCGGCCGCAGCGGCTCTTTGATCGTGCTCATATAAGTTCCATTCGCATGTAGCAGCGTTTCCGCATCCAGCATGATGCCAACATGACCGTTCCAAAAGACCAGGTCATTGCGTCTCAGCGCGCCGGGTTGGTCCCAGTCTGCAATCGCATCGCCGAACCATTCGCTCTGCATGTCGCTGTCACGTGGGCAGGAAATACCGCAGGCGCCGAAAGCAATTTGCACCAGACCTGAACAATCCAGTCCCAGACAGTCCCGGCCGCCCCACAAATAAGGCGTGCCGAGGAATCGCTCAGCGACAGCCGCCGGGTCTGTTTCAAGATCGGCGATCGGCGCAACCAGGTGTTCAACAATCCAACCAGCGCGCTCAAAGTTCAAATACCGCCCGTTGCGCTCGCCAGTCGCTGTCAGGCGTGCGCCGATGCCGAAATTCAGCTTAGGCGACGCTACAACCGAGGGCTCAGCATAAGCATGAAGCCGGGCGACGCGTACGCGATGTGTCGGGACCAGAATCGACGCCGACAACGTGTCCATCAGGGCCCAACCAACATAGCCATCAACCTGGTTTTGAACGAGACCAAACGCGCCCTCTTCATGGTGCAGGCAAACGGTCTCGCCGTGCAAAGCCTGACTGATTTGCGTGGCATCATGGGATGGTGCCTTGCGCAACGCCGCCGCGCCAGCGCTGACTTGCATGGGCTGCCTGACGCCGTCAGGTGGCAGTCTCAGGCGTTTGTCATTATACGGCAGCATCACTCACCTCGTTGAATACGAGATTATAGATATAGTCTGAAAACCAAGGAAATATTTAGGCGACAGCACGTTCCACATTGGTCGAGATACTGCCATCGATCTCGCCCGCTTCAGCCGCCTGGATACGGCCGCCAAAAGAACGCAACCAATCCATGCCTTCTGTTGTCCGCTCAATATGGATGCTGCGCAGATCATTCTCATCCGGAATGCGCTTGATGAGATGATTGCGCTCAAGCACATCGAGGGCGCGTGTCACAGCAGGTTTGGCAATGCTGAGATGATTGGAAAGACCGCGCACAGTGTGCGGGCCAGGGGTCAAGGCGACGGTCATCAAAACGGCTTGCTGGCGGGCGGTCATGTCTGACTCATCGCTGCGAACATAGGCCGTCAAGGCACAGCGCCATAG
>CAYGUD010000206.1:3005-4777 GCA_964352865.1 uncultured Hyphomonas sp. | reverse complement strand
TATCAGCAACCTCGCTCTCGCTGGGCTCTGGTTGAACCTGCTTGCCATGATGGGGCTTCCCTGAGGGGCTGTCTGAAATGGCATCCGGCGACGGGCCTGTACCAGGTTTGCGCATCATGCCGACATGCCAAAGTTGCGGCGCAATCTTGCCGGGCGTCTTGTGGACGGCGTCGACGACATTCTTCCAGCCCGCAAGCGCTGCATCTTCATGAAAATTCGGAACTTTCGGGTCGTTCGACGCGCCGCCGCGATCGACTGTTGTACCTTCGGTAATGATCAAACCGACATCTGCGTCACCGCGCCGTTCATAATATTCCGCGACATTCTCACCGGGGACACCGCCAGGCGAGAAGGAGCGCGTCATCGGGGCCATGACGACGCGATTGGGCAGGGTCAGGCCGCGAAGCTTGTAAGTGTCGAAAAGTGGTGAAGAATTAGACATAGAGCCGTCCTTTAACAATCTGGCTGCGTATGTGCGGATTAGCAGTCGTGGTCGCAAGTGTGACCTTGCGGCAGTTTTTCGCCGTTTAATTTTCCTAATGTATTCAGAAACTATTCAGGCGACCGGGCTCTAAGTGTAGTTCTGCTTAAGGGATGAAAGCGATGAGAAAGCCTCTATTTGCCAGCGCAATAGCGCTCACCGGTGTTGCTGCCTGCACGACGCCTGGTATCAATTACGAGGCTCGGTTGATGCCGCAAAGTCTTGCCGCGGCAGAAACTCGAACGGTGCAAGTTGATCGGTTCAGAGGTCCAGCTGGCGGATGGTATGCGCGGCAGTTTGAAAGCATGATTTCCAATACGATGTTTGATGGCCAGCAATGGTTCACGCTGGCGGATTTCGCTTATGGTGTGCCTGGCGAAACACCTGCCGGCACATATACCGGTCACGTTGACATAGATGACTATAATTGGAGCGAATATCACAGAACGACCAGCAAGTGCGTCGAATGGGATGGGCTGTTTGACTGTGAAACGCGCGTTGATGTCGAAGAGCTTTGCGTCGAAGAAAGCGTCTCGGTCAGTGCGCATCCGCGCCTCGTGGACGCGGATAATAGCGAAGTTGTCTTTTCCGGATCTTATGGTGGAAGTTCAAGCCGCGAAACCTGTTTTGAAACGGGCGTTTATGACGGTGAATTCAATAAGAAACTAAAGCGAAAGCGTCGCAGTCATGGTTTGTCTGGCTATCGATCACTTGGCTTTGCTGGACTCGATGCTCCTGCGGATCTGGTCCGTGACGCGCTGTATGAGACGCTACAACCTATCCGCCGGGACATCGCACCGCGCAATGCAACGGTTCGAGCAACCTTCATAACCGAAGCACTCGACCCGGTCGCGCGCGCTGATGTGCGGTTCCAGCAAGCGCTCGACCTGTCAAAGAAAGACCCGTTTGCGTCCTGTGCGATGTGGGCCGGCATGGGCGAGGAATATCCAAACTCACCAGCCATCATTCACAATATGGGCGCGTGTGCAGAAGCAACCTCCGACTTCCAGTCCGCTCAAGGTTATTATGCCCAGGCGGCAGAGCTTTCGGTTCAGTATAGTGGCGACGGCATCACAGCCGGGGAAGATTTCCTGAAAGCGCTTCGCAAACTGTCAAATCAACGCGCTGATCTGGAAGTGTTGGAAGAATTGACCGCGCCATGGGCACCTGTGCCGGACGTCGAGCCTGTCGAAGAATCGACCTCTTAGACGCCGAATACGGCTAATATCGCGCCAATCGCGGCAACAAGCATGAAAATCAGCGTCATGCTGACAGCCAGCACGCGCTGGGT
>CAYGUD010000206.1:0-2995 GCA_964352865.1 uncultured Hyphomonas sp. | reverse complement strand
GAAAAATCCCAAGGCCGAGACCAGTGCCATGATGCCCGCAACGAGTGCACCGCCTAGGATGGCGAGCGCGCCAGCGACCAGCAGCATGACCGCAATCGGGTCAGACGCTGATTTGAGCAGCGTGCGAACATGCCCATCTGCCGCGCCGTCTTTGAGACGATCATATGATGTGTTGGGCGAGACAATCGCCGCGATCCAGGCTGCGCCGACCGCAACGCCGAGCAGAAGGATTGCGCCGCTTTGTCCAAATTCGCGAATAGTATCGAGCAAGGTTCGTCTCCCGTTTCGGAGAAGATAACGAGTTTGGATTTGATTGCGCAAGCAGGAAAGGCCGAATGCGGGACTGCAGTGCACAGGCGGCATCGCTGTTTCGCAGCGACAATGGTTTGACAGCTTCGCGAACATTGCCCAATCCAGTCACGACAGAAGTTGAAGTAGACTGAGCACATGCATCTAACAAACAGAGTATTGGTTACCGGTGGCGCCGGGTTCATTGGCAGCCACATTTGTGATCGCCTGGTCGAGCGCGGCTATGAAGTTTTATGTCTCGACAATTTCTTCACGGGCGCGCGGTCAAATATCTCGCATTTGCTTGACCACAAGACGTTTGAATTGCTTCGCCACGATGTCACAATTCCACTTTTTGTTGAGGTTGATCAGATCTACAACCTCGCTTGTCCGGCCAGCCCTATCCACTATCAGTTTGACCCGGTTCAAACGACCAAAACCTCTGTGCATGGCGCAATCAACATGCTGGGCTTGGCAAAGCGGACCAAAGCCCGAATTCTGCAAGCCTCAACATCAGAGGTCTACGGTGATCCAGATGTGCATCCGCAAGTCGAGAGTTACTGGGGCAATGTGAACCCGATCGGGCCACGCTCTTGCTATGATGAGGGCAAGCGATGCGCCGAGACACTGTTTTTCGATTACCACCGACAGCATCAGCTCGACATCAAAGTCGGGCGCATTTTTAACACCTATGGCCCGCGCATGCACCCGAATGATGGCCGCGTGGTGTCCAATTTTATCCTGCAAGCGCTGCGCGGAGAAGACATCACCATATACGGTGATGGCCAGCAGACGCGTAGCTTTTGCTACGTCGATGATCTGGTCGAGGGGCTTATCCGCCTGATGGAAAGCAAAGATGGTGTGACCGGCCCGATAAATCTGGGTAATCCCGGCGAATTCACAATCAAGCAACTCGCTGAACAAGTCATCGACCTGACGGGATCCAAATCAGCTCTGGTCAACAAGCCTTTGCCGCAGGATGATCCGAAGCAGCGACAACCGGATATCTCGCTTGCCAAGCAAGAGCTTGACTGGGCGCCCACCATCGCGCTGCGCGACGGCCTGACGAAGACGATTGCCTATTTTGAAGATGTGCTGGCGCAAATGAGCTAAATCGCCAGTGGAGTACCGCGTTCAGGCTTGGTGTATTGATCCGAAACCGGAACGACACGCTGAGACAAGCAATTGAGACGAACGGATAATGATCCGCATCGTGGTCAATGGCAAATACAACCCAACGCAAATAACAACTGGGGGTTGGGGCCTCACGTTTAGAATAAACCACTTCATCCTGCAGCATGCAGGAAGCCTTGCGGCGGTTCGCTTGTGATCAGGACCGCCACTTCAAGCTTGAGGCCTGGGACCCTCCAACCCTGATTACGGTTGTTGATCTTTCCTCCTCCCATCCCGGGCCTCAAGACCCAGAGCAGGCGCTGATCAAAGCGTCATTCCACCATCTACAAAAAGTGTTTGCCCGCAAACATATGAGGCCAGCGGTGAGGCGAGAAACAGCACGCCACCAGCAATCTCATCTGGTTGTCCAGTTCGGCGCAGCGGGATTGCGCGCAAAGCCCCTTTCAGTCGATCCGGATTATCGGTTGTGACTTTGGTCAGTTTGGTGTCGACCAATCCTGGTGCGACGCCATTCACTCGGATGCCGTCTCTCGCATAGGCCTGGCCGAGTGATTTGGTCAGACTAATGGCGCCGGCTTTTGATGCGGCATAGGCTGGGTTTCCAATATTCCCACGGACGCCGGAAACTGAGCTGATGATTATGATAGAGCCTTGCGTTTTGGCCAAGGTCGCTCGGAACTTTTCGCTGCAATGGATCAGACTGTCGAGATTGACGGACATCACCTTGTCCCAGCCTTCTTGCTGAAACTCAGCCTTTTTGTAAGCGACGATACCTTGCGACAGGACCAGGACATCGAGATCGTCGAGTTCCAATTCTGCGGCCGCAATGGCGTCGGGCGACCCAACATCGACTTGCTGATAGCGTAGCCCGGTCAGATCGGAGCCTTCCTCGGGACTGTAATCTTTAGCGCTAGGCCTGGTTCCCCAGACCGCGACGTCGGCGCCGCGTGTCCGGAATGCCTGAGCGACGCCATTGCCAATCCCGCTGGTGCCGCCAACCACCAGAACACGTTTTCCTGAAAAGTCTGTATCATTCACGGCTCGATCTCCCATCTATGTTGAGCCAAGTTTGCACCAGCTCCGCACCGTCAACCAAATCCAAATTTTGGGTGATGTCGCACTGATCTCGGTCGCTTCCAGCTTCAATGAGGCGCGGTGCCATTAGGCTAGCGCGCAAGATCGAACAGAGCGTCGATGTCGAGTGCGGCTTCGACGCCGTCTGCAAGTCTATCCAGCGCGTCTTCGACGCGCGCGTCGTAGGAAGACGTACCTGCTGCACTGCCGCCAAACAATTCCAGCCAACTGCACCGAAACGCGTCCGCCGAAAACGCGCCGTGCAAATATGTGCCTTCGATCAATCCATCAAGCGACCTGGCGCCATCCGGTTTACCAGCAAGCATAGCGAATGGACGTTCTGTGTCTGGCCCCGTTGTCCGCCCTGTGTGGATTTCATAACCGCGCAGGGCAATGCCAGACCGGGCGCAAGTGCCGGCCACTTGGGCGATCGTCTTCCCCGCCACCATTTCGGTATCGACCTTGAGCAATCCCAGGCCAGTCACGCTGCCTGAGGGGC
>CAYGUD010000205.1:0-4782 GCA_964352865.1 uncultured Hyphomonas sp. | reverse complement strand
GTTATGCTCGGTTATAATGACAATCCCGAAGCCACGGCCGCGACAATTGATCAAGAAGGCTGGCTGCACACAGGCGATCTCGGCCGGATGGATCCTCGGGGCTACGTGAAAATTACCGGACGCGTCAAAGAGATGATCATTCGCGGCGGTGAAAACCTGTTCCCGGCAGAGATTGAAAACGCCATGCTCGAACATAACGCGATTGACGAAGTCGCCGTGGTCGGCGTGCCGGATGAGAAATGGGGTGAGCAAGTCGCCTGCTTCATCCGCAGTTCGTCCGATCACTCTTTCTCACCAGATGAACTAAAGGCCTTTGTTCGCGAACGCCTGTCACCTCAAAAAACGCCCGCCTATTGGGTGCAGGTTTCAGACTGGCCGCTCACCGGCTCAGGCAAGATCCGCAAGTTCAAACTCGCCGAAGAATTTGAGGCCGGCGAGCATACGCCGATGGCTTAGAGCGCGTATGTCATCTCAATACTGGTGCAATCGCGATTAGCTTGCGTGACCAGAAGCTTATATGTCTGCGCCGGTTCATCATGGCTCACGAGCTCGACCTCAAAGGGTCGGCCAAGTTCGACATAGTGCATGAATTTCATTTCGCCGCTGCGATTGATCAAAGGCGCGCCCACGAGAAGATCTCCAAACTGCCGTCCGACTTCCCCCATATGAGTTGAGTTCACATGATCCCCTGAACCGCCAATATAAGGGTGCGCGGGGCGTAATCCGTTCTGCTTGGTGATCAGTCCTGTCGTGCGAACGCGGTCACCATATGAAAGCGGTGCGAGAAAACTCTCGCTTTGTGTGGCGACGTTGACGGTCTCTGCAGGAACATATTCAAACCCGCTCGGATCTGGCTTTTTAAGCTTTTCCTTTGCCTCTCCCCGCCAGCCTTCAAAATTGCGCGTGCGAAAGGTCACGCCCTGTCCGCTCAATTGAACTGTTTGCTGATCCGCCGCATCAAAGAATTCGAGCGCAAAGCGGGCGCGATCTTGATCCCGCACAGTCGTGTATCGCCCGCGTACGGGCAGACCGACAGATGGTGGACCGCATGTCCAGTTAACTTGCGTCAGTGCCGTCCAGACATCAGGATCAAACGTGCCGAGAAACTGCCCGGCATCGATCGACGCCCAGAAATTGATCGTTTGAACAACAATCGGATGAACCGGGTTCAGCGCGAGCCACGGCCAGATGGAAACATCAGCAGAGCATTCAAATCTCACCGAGCCATCATTCAGCAGCTCGTGATTGTAGGTATAGACGTCGGAAAATGGCCCTGGCATTCGCCCAAAGTTGCAGAACGGGCGCTGCCTCGCAATGGCGTATCAGGAGGCTTAACGCGACGACCGCGCGATTCGGTCGCAGCCTTGGCTGATGGGATGAGTTGTCAGTGTCCAAACAAGGTGCTACGTGCCCGCTCAAGTTTCAGGAAAGGGTGCGCCTGCGCGCCCGATTCCTATTGGTTCAGACCCAGGGCAGTCTCGCCCTACAGCTTACGGACGACGCCTTGGCCGCAGCATCTGCTACCACTGCCAGTGAAGCCGCCCGGCGCTATGCCGGTGCGCTGTTTGATCTTGCAAAAGAAAAAGGGGAGCTCGCATCAATTGCTGGCGACCTCAATACGATTGAATCGCTTGCATCAGACAGCGAAGACCTGACCCGACTGCTTGAAAGCCCTGCTTTCGCGCGAGAAGACAAGGTTAAGGCGCTCGTTGCGGTTGCCGCGCAAGCCGGCCTGTCAAAAACGACGACCGGCTTTATTGGCACCATGGCTCAAAATGGCCGCGCCAATGATCTGATCGGCGCCGCAGCGCACTTTGACAAATTGTACGCCGAAGAGCGCGGCGTGAAGCGCGCTGTTGCGCGTACCGCAAAAGAAATGAGCGCTGACCAGCGCGCCCGGCTCGAGCAAGTGCTCGCCAAGGCCATTGGCAGCGACGTAGAATTAGAGACGGAGGTCGATCCGGCCCTCGTCGGGGGCATTCAGTTACGCATTGGATCAACTTTGATCGATGCCAGCATTGCCGCCAAATTAGATCGTATGAACACCGCCATGAAGGGAGCGTGAGACTCACATGTCTATCAGCGCAGCAGAAATCTCCGGTATCCTAAAATCGCAGATTGAGAATTTTGGCGTCGAGGCAGAAGTCTCCGACGTAGGTCAGGTCCTCTCCGTCGGCGACGGCATTGCCCGAGTTTACGGCCTCGACAGCGTCCAGGCCGGCGAAATGGTCGAATTTGACGGCGGCGTCAAAGGCATGGCGCTGAACCTGGAAAGCGACAATGTTGGTGTCGTTATCTTTGGTGATGACCGCGGCATTAAAGAAGGCGACACAGTAAAGCGCCTCGACGAAATCGTTTCGGCGCCTGTTGGCAAAGGCCTGCTTGGCCGCGTTGTCGACGCGCTTGGTAACCCGATTGATGGCAAAGGCCCGCTGGCTGATGTTGCCTCCCGGAACCGCGTTGACGTTAAGGCGCCCGGCATTATTCCGCGTAAATCTGTGCATGAGCCAATGATGACGGGTATCAAGGCGATCGACGCCATGATCCCTGTTGGGCGTGGCCAGCGCGAATTGGTGATTGGTGACCGTCAGACCGGTAAAACTGCTGTCTGCGTTGACACCATTCTGAACCAGAAAGAAACCAACGCCGCCGCGAAAGACGATAGCGAGAAGCTGTTCTGTATCTACGTCGCGATTGGCCAGAAGCGCTCAACGGTTGCCCAGGTTGTTAAGACCCTGGAAGAGCGCGGCGCTCTGGATTACACCGTGATTGTCGCAGCGACGGCGTCCGAGCCAGCACCGCTTCAATATCTTGCGCCGTTCACGGGCTGTACGATTGGCGAGTATTTCCGCGACAATGGCATGCACGCTCTGATCATCTATGATGACCTCTCAAAGCAAGCTGTGTCTTACCGCCAGATGTCTTTGCTTCTGCGTCGCCCACCAGGCCGCGAAGCTTATCCTGGTGACGTGTTCTATCTCCACTCTCGCCTGCTCGAACGTGCGGCGAAAATGAACGAAGACAATGGCTCCGGGTCTTTGACGGCTCTGCCAATCATTGAAACTCAGGCCAATGACGTTTCGGCGTACATCCCAACCAATGTGATTTCGATCACCGATGGCCAGATCTTCCTCGAAACCGATCTCTTTTATCAGGGCATCCGCCCTGCTGTGAACGTGGGTCTTTCGGTATCGCGTGTGGGCTCAGCCGCTCAAACCAAAGCGATGAAGAAAGTCGCTTGTTCGATGAAGGGTGAGCTTGCTCAGTATCGTGAGATGGCTGCGTTTGCGAAATTCGGCTCTGACCTCGATGCTGCAACCCAAAAACTTCTCGGCCGCGGTGAGCGCCTGACTGAGCTGCTCAAGCAGCCTCAGTATAGCCCGCTTCTCATCGAAGAGCAGGTTTGCGTGATCTATGCTGGTACGCGTGGCTATGTCGATAATATCCCGACGAGTGAGGTGACCCGCTACGAAGCTGAGCTTCTGTCTTTCCTCCGGAACGACAAGAAAGACCTGCTCAAGCAGATCCGCGACGAGAAAGCCCTGTCTGAAAGCATTGAGAGCGGCATCAAGGATGCGCTGGAAGCCTTCGGAAAGACCTTCGGGTAAATTTGAACCTCACGACCAGGAGCCTTTGACCAAATGTCTGGCCTTAAGGAACTGAAAAACCGGATCGGCAGTGTGAAATCCACACAGAAGATCACCAAGGCGAAGCAAATGGTCGCCGCAGCGAAACTGCGCCGGGCGCAGGAAGCTGCTGAAGCGTCGAAACCTTATGCCAGTCGCATGGCGAATGTGGTCGCAAATCTGACCTCTTCCATGGGTGATGGCGCTGGTGGGCCGAAGCTGCTGGCCGGGTCTGGTGATGATCAAACTCACTTGCTGGTCATCATGACGGCTGAGCGCGGTCTGTGCGGCGGCTTTAACAATAATACCGCAAAAGCGGCGCGCCTGAAAATCGAAGAGCTTAAATCCGCTGGCAAGACTGTGAAAATCATCACCGTCGGCAAGAAGGGCCGGGAAGTGCTGAAAGGCGCTTATTCCGACCTGTTCATCGATCATGTCGATTTGACTGAAGCGAAAGACAAGTACACACCCTTTGCGATTGGCCTCGGTCTCGATCTGACCAAGCGTTTCGAAAATGGTGAGTTCGATGTCGCGACCCTGGTCTTCTCAGAATTCAAGAACGTTCTCGTCCAGACCCCGATTGCGAAACAGCTGATCCCGGCCGAAGCGCCTGATGATGCTGAGACAATCGATTTAAGCGGCGCAATTTACGCTTATGAGCCGTCGGAGCCAGAAATTCTTGAAGCGCTCCTGCCGCGCTACCTGAATACGCAAATTCTTTCTGCCATGTTGGAAAATGCAGCCGGCGAGCAGGCCGCTTCAATGACCGCAATGGATAATGCGACGCGCAATGCTGGCGACATGATTGATGCCCTGTCGCTGCAATATAACCGCGCCCGCCAAGCACAAATCACTAAAGAGCTGATCGAGATCATCTCTGGTGCGGAGGCGCTATAATATGGCATTCTGGATTTATGAGAATTTTGGCAATAAGCGCGCCCGCTTGCACACAAGCAGCTGTCGCTATTGCAATGATGGACAAGGTGTTGGCGGTGACGCCACCAATGATGATGACAAATGGCATGGTCCGTTTGACACATTTGCGGCGGCTGACGCAGCCATGGCTGACCTCAATCAAAAAGACACACCTGCCTGCGGCGTCTCTAAACCTCCCACTGCCAGTGCTGCCTCTGCGGCTGCACCTGCTGCGGCCACC
>CAYGUD010000204.1:0-4791 GCA_964352865.1 uncultured Hyphomonas sp. | reverse complement strand
GTCGGGATGTACTGGACCGCATTGCCTTTCCTGGTCGAACCCGAAAAGCACGCAATTTTCCTATGGATGCCGCTCATCGCTTTGCCTGGCGGCATGGCCCTGATCTGGGGCGCCGCTTGCGCGCTCGGCGGCGCGTTCTGGTCCGCCTCACCGTCACGCGTGTTCATTTTCGCTATATTCATGGGCGGCGCAGAACTGATCCGCGGAACGCTGTTTGGCGGGTTTCCATGGAACCTTCCTGGCACGACATGGGCCCCTGGCGGGGCCTTGTCGCAAGTCGCATCGATTGGTGGGATCTATTGGCTGACGTTGATGACACTATTCGTTGCTGCGGCGGCTGCGGCTCTGGTTGATACGCGTGAAGAAAACGGCGTTCTCGGCCGCGCTTTTCCAGTCTTGATCGCTGTCGCGCTGGTTGGGTTTTCCTGGGCCTGGGGCTCTCAGCGGCTCAGCAATGATACGATTATGACGGAGCGCACCGTATTGCTTATGGATGCCGGCGTCCCGCAAGCTGAAAAATTCGAGGATCGCGGTGAACCTGTTGTCGCCCGCTATATCGAGCTCTTGCGCGACGTTCCAACCGAAGATGGCGACATCATCATCTGGCCGGAAGGCGCGCTGCCTTATGGGATTCTCGAAGATAATAACTCCCTTGACCTGGTGACGGCGTTTCTCGGTCGACGCGCTCTAATTGCTGGCTCGGCCCGGTTCACGCGCGAGAATGACGAGGTCACCGCCTATAATAGCCTGGTCATGTTCACCGCTGGCGCCAACACGGCCGGAATTGCCGCGCTGTATGACAAGCACCGCCTGGTGCCGTTCGGCGAGTTGCCTGCGGCCAAGATTATTCCGTTTGGGGAGAGCATTGCCGGTATATTGCCATCAGCGATGCAGCGTATGGCCAAAGACGGCTTTGAGCCTGGCGCTGAGGCGACGGTCCTGCTTCCGCAAATTGTCGCACCACCTTTCATTCCGATGATTTGCTATGAGGGCCTGTTTCCAGAGATCGTCCGCAAAGCGTCGCCGCAACGCGACGCGGCAGAGTGGATTGTCGTGATTTCGAATGATGCCTGGTTTGGCGGCGGATTAGGCCCAGCCCAGCATTATGCGCAGAACCGATATCGCGCGATTGAGAGCGGATTGCCGATGGCCAGAGTCGCTACGCGCGGCGTCACGGCGATGGTTGACGGCTATGGCCGCGAATTTGGAACGGGCAATCCTCATCCCGGTGATCCAGCTGGCTGGCGCTCTGCCGTCTTGCGTTCGCCGCTCCCGGCCCGGTTGAGCAATACGCCTTATCAACGCTTCGGCGAAACGTTTTACTGGTTGACATTAGTGCTGTTTACTGGGCTAGCCTTTGTGACTTGGCGACGCTAAAAGAATTGGTGTTGCAGATTAAAGTAGGGCGGTGGATGTCAGAGAATAAAGCACCAAGTGGAATAGATCGAATAGTTGGACAAAGACTACGGTGGCGGCGTCGAGAACTTAAATTGACGCAGGAACAGTTAGGCGAACGGCTCGGTCTTACGTTTCAGCAAGTTCAGAAATACGAAAAAGGCGTGAACCGAATTTCGGCCGGGCGGCTTTTTGAAATGGCACAAGTGCTCGGAATTACGATCACTTATTTCTATGAAGGCGTCGATGATTTGATCAATACGCCGCATCGAATGACTGTGCAGGAAGATGACCACCCACCGACCCTGCCCATCCTCGATGGCGAGGCGATGGAACTGGTCACGGCTTTTCAGAAGATCAGCGATAAATCCTTGCGCCGCTCTCTGCTCGAAACCATTCGGGCTGCAGGCGCTAGCCATGAGGCCGCAAGGTCCGCTTGAGCATCTGCCTGTGGCCGTGAAGCGACAGCTCACGGTCTTTTGCAACTGCGAAGGAAATACGTGGTTGCTTTGCCGCACTGCACAAGCAAGCTAGAACCGTTAGAGTATATTTTTCCGACGGGAGACAATAGTGGCGGAAATCAAGACCATAGGCGTTGTTGGCGCTGGACAGATGGGCAATGGCATTGCGCATGTCTGCGCCTTGGCCGGGTATGATGTCATCTTGAGTGACATTTCCCAGGACGCGCTCGACGCAGGCGTCACAACAATTGAAAAGAATCTAAGTCGCCAGGTGTCCAGAGAGCTGATCTCGCTGGACGAAATGAAAGCGGCGCAAGCTCGGATAACAATATCGGCGACACTCGACCCGCTCGAAAATGCTGATCTCGCGATTGAAGCCGCCACTGAAAACCGCGACGTGAAAGAAAAGATCTTCGCTGGTCTTTGCGAAGTTGTGCCAAAGCGCGCTTTTTTGGCAACCAATACATCATCTATTTCTGTAACGCGTCTGGCATCGACGACAGACCGCCCCGAACGATTCATCGGCCTGCACTTCATGAATCCTGTGCCACTGATGAAACTGATGGAGATTATTCGCGGCCTGGCCACGGATCAGGAAACTTATGAAATGGCCGTTGGTCTGGCAAACCGGCTCGGCAAGACGACCACCAATGCCGAAGATTATCCGGCCTTTATCGTCAATCGCATCCTGGTTCCGATGATCAATGAAGCGATCTATGCGCTTTATGAAGGCGTCGGCACCGTGGAGAGCATCGATACCGCGATGCGGCTCGGCGCCAATCATCCAATGGGGCCGCTCACACTGGCGGATTTTATTGGCCTGGATACGTGTCTCTCGATTATGCAAGTCCTGCACGATGGCCTCGCCGATACCAAGTATCGCCCGTGCCCGCTTCTGGTGAAATATGTCGAAGCTGGCTGGGTTGGCCGCAAAGCGGGCCGCGGCTTCTATGACTATACAGGCGATGCGCCAGTTCCGACGCGGTAGAAGTGTTGTCGATGCAATTATGAACGGGTTACCCAAACGCCATTTCGGTAACAGCTATCACCGCTAACTCCGCCAGCGCAGAGTCGCCGGTTTGATCTTGTTGACAAAGGCGCGATCCTCGGCGCGCGAGGCGGCCCATTCTTTCTTGAGCATCTGATACCATTTGGCCTGGATATCGATATCGTCGATCCAGATCATCGCTTTCTGATGTTCCATACCGAGATTTTGCAGATCAACCATATCGCCATCCTGACGCAGGAATTTGCGCGCCATGGGTCTGGCGATCGGAATCGCGAGATTGAGCAGCGGCGCGCCGGTCCACCAGGTCAGCTGCGTGATCCGGGTGCGTTTCGGCCCTTCCGGCGTCAGACAGGTCAGCGTCAAAAGCCGCGCCTTGTCATTAGAGATGATTTCCCAGCGAAAGCCTGGCAGCTGAAAGCGGATCTCGGTTTCGACCTCGTCGCCGAAGACCCATTTATACAATTTCGAATTTGAACTCGGCTTGTGACGATCAATCGCCCAGCCGCGCTCCGCCGGTATGAACGGCTTTTCCTTGAGTTTCAGACCAACAGATGGCGGGCGCCACCACCATTGATTATGCACGAACGGCACATGCGCCGGGTCCATCAGACCGACAATCGCATCATCCATATGCGCGTTAAACACATCCTCAATGACGAATTTGGGGCGTCCTGGCAGAGGCCCGAATTCCGGCACTGGCACATCCGGCACACCGTCAAAACGTGGATTGTCGGCGATGAAGGCATAGACCGCGCCATGCGCCTCATGCACAGGATAGCGCCGCACTTTGACTTTTGCCGGATCATAAGGCTCAGACCCGGTGAGGCTCGGCATATGTTTGCAGACGCCGTCAGCGCCAAATCGCCAGCCATGATACGGGCATTCCAGCGTCGCTTCGCCCTCGGTCTCAACCTGCCGGCCGGAGCTTAGCGGGACCAGGCGGTGCGGGCAGATATCGCGCAAAGCGAACACCTCGCCTTTATCCGTGCGGGCAATGACAAGCGGCTGGCCCAGCACAATGCGGCGCACTTGCTGCCCTGGTTTCAACTGAGATGAAAGACAGGCCAGATACCAGCTATCCGTCAGCCAGCCTTCGGCTGTGAGCCCGACTTGTTTCTGGGTATTTGTCGTATCGATGAGCGTGCTGGAATCTGCCATATCCGTCCCTATAGCCTATTCCTGATAGATGCGGGAATAGTCCGCAAACTCCGTGCCTGCCATTTGTTCGGCAATACGTATTTCTGCGAGGGCTGGATCGAGCACGCGGCAGGTCAGCTCAATCGCGGTGTCTGTCAGCGTTTCGCCTTCGCACGAGCCAAGACCGGTCCACCCCAGCACTTCAGTCAGCGCGTCTTCAGCGGCACGGATTTTCAGCTCATCATCGCGCCGCCAGATATCAGACAGCAAATATTCCACCACCAGCGTCTGATACTCGCCGGGTTCAATCTCCGCAAAACCGAGGGCCCGCGCAGGATCGAGCAAGTCGTCGACTTGTTTCTCCAGGGATCGAAGAAGCTTGACCCGGTGCGTATCACTTTCGCCGCGGGTGCCAACCATGCCCCAATGTTCAACAATACGGCGCGGCTTCAAATCGACCCAGACCTCATGATAGGCGGCGACACGGCCGGTCTCGTCACGCTTGAATAGTCTGAACATGGAGTGCCACTTTCGCTCTGCGAGATGTGCCTACATCATCGCCCGGACGCCCGTCCATCAGAATTGCGCCGGGACATTTAGTGGCGGGATGCGAAGAGATGCCAATTTGCGTTGGCAGCGCGACGGAAAGAGAGGCTTCTTTCCCCTGACTCCGACCGGGTTCAGCCTGAATAGAGGCCTGCTCGCAACGGCGCGATCAATGCGCGTCGGTCCTGGCCCCTCTCCCGGTTTCGGGCTTCGAGGGAATGGCAATCGTATACGATTGCCCCG
>CAYGUD010000203.1:2688-4828 GCA_964352865.1 uncultured Hyphomonas sp. | reverse complement strand
GCATTGGTCCGCACATATTCTTCGGTTGTCGCATCTGCGAATGCTGGCATCGCCGTGATGGCCAGCAGCGCTGACGATAAAATCCATTTTCGAACAGTCATGATCATTCTTCCTGTGACTCGACTTCTTCTTCATCGCCGAAATCATAAGCATCGAAATCGGGCAAATCTTTGAACGGGTCTTCTTGCTCGCGGCCATCTCTTATTGAGGCGGCTCTTTGTTGTGTATAGTTACGCCGCAAAGCGACATATGGTTCAGGTTGATCGCGCAATACTTCGACAGCTTCGATCAAATTCTCACGGACAGACACAACTCCCGCCACGCCAGTACCGATCCTGAATTCAGTGTCGCCTTCAAATTCGGCATAATTAAGGGGATTAAAGGCTGATTCGACGCCGCGGCCCGCGACATCGCGCAAGTTCGAAGAGCCCATAAGCGGCAATACCAGATACGGTCCGTTCGAAACGCCCCAGACACCGAGCGTCTGACCAAAATCTTCTCTATGTTCCGGAACATCGGCCATCGTCGCCAGATCGAATATACCCGCGACGCCAAACGTAGAGTTCAACGCGAAACGTGAAAGCGTATCAATCGCGGCGCCGGGCTTACCTTGTAAAACCGAATTTGCGAACACGACGGGCTGATTGAGATTGCGCAGAAAATTCGAAACGCCGTCGCGGATCGGTTCATTGGTCACCGCGCGATAGCCTTTGGCCACGGGCTCCAGAACCGCCCGGTCAACGCCATCATTGAAGGCATAGACTTGCCGATTCCAGCCCTCGAGCGGGTCGTATACAGCCGTTGCCGAAGGCTCTTCGCCGGTCGACGCACAGGCTGTAACCACAAGGAGTGAACTGGTAATGACACTGGCAATTCGCATGGGATCCCATCCTTATTATCGGCCCGCGATATGAGGGTGCCTATGCAGGAAATCAAATAAACCTAACGTGAATATTGAGACATGGTCTTAAACTGTGGCTGCGTGAACACAGTAAAATCAACACAAATTGGCTCTTGCTAATCATATAAATGATCGTTTATATGATTTATGACCTCTGCGCCTGAACCCCTTATTGACGCCTTAAAGGCGGCCGGCGAGCCAACGCGGCTTCGCATACTGGCCTTATTGAGGCGCGGCGATCTCGCCGTGGGTGAGCTGGTACAAATTCTGGATCAGAGCCAGCCACGTTTATCGCATCATTTAAAGACACTGACCATGTCCGGTCTGGTTGAGAGACTGCCTGAAGGCTCATGGGTGTTTTATCGCGCCAGGAGCAAAGGCTGGGCGGGCCGCGTGCTGAACGCCTTGTTCGCAGAGCTGGATGTCACAAAGGCCCCGTTTGACGATGACGCCGCCGCTCTGCAAACCGTCCGCGGGGCCCGAGCCAAGTCTGCCGAATCATACTTTTCCGATATTGCTGAAAACTGGGATCATTTGCGCTCGCTACATTACCCTGAAGCGGCGATTGAGGCGGCCATCATAGAGCACCTCAACCAGGCAAAATATGAGCGGGTGGTTGATCTCGGCACCGGAACAGGCCGGATGCTGGCCTTGCTGGCACCGCGCGCGCAGGACGCTGAAGGCCTCGATATGTCGCACCATATGCTGACCGTCGCGCGCGCCAATCTCAATCGCGCCGAGATCCGCAACGCCCGCGTGCGCCAAGGCGATGTCGCGAATACGCCGTTTGAAACCAATAGCGCTGATCTGGTTATCGTGCATCAAGTCCTGCATTATCTCGAACATCCCGAAGACGTGATTGAGGAAGCCGCCCGGATCCTGAAACCCGGCGGTCAGCTCCTGGTCATCGACTTTGCTCCGCACGATCTGGAATTTCTGAGAGAGTCTCAGGGCCATCGCCGCCTTGGCATCCGCGAAGAAGATATGATCGCCTGGTCTGAAGCGGCCGGTCTCGCCGGTCAGGCGCCGACGCGTTTTGATCCGCCTGCATCCCTCGATCACGGCCTCAGCGTTCTGATATGGTCTGCCACGCGCCCCGCTAATCAACAGGAAGTCGCAGCATGAACACGCTCGCCGTCGCCGCTCAACAAGCCACCCCTGGCCCGGACGTCTCGTTCGAGTTCTTTCCGCCCAAGTCGGACAAGATGGAAGCCAAATTGTGGGAGTCCGGCGCCCGCC
>CAYGUD010000203.1:0-2678 GCA_964352865.1 uncultured Hyphomonas sp. | reverse complement strand
TACCGTCACGTATGGCGCCGGTGGCGCGACACGCGACCGGACCCAAAAGACCGTCGCCAAAATCGCGCAAGACACGCCGCTCGCTCCGGCGGCGCATCTGACCTGTGTCAGCGCCACCAAAGACGAAGTGCTGCAAGTCGCGACTGAGTTCTGGAATGCTGGCGTGCGCCACCTGGTTGCCCTGCGCGGCGATGCGCCGGAAGGTATGGGCGCGAAATTTGAGCAACATCCCGGCGGGTTCAAAGACAGTGTCGACCTGATCCAGGGCATTCGAGACTATGACATTGCCCCGGGCGCGCGGTTTGAAATCAGCGTGTCCTGTTATCCTGAACAGCATCCCGACAGCCTCGGCTGGGACGAGGATATCGCTTTTCTGAAAGCCAAACAGGATGCCGGCGCCGACCGCGCCATTACGCAATTCTTTTTTGAGCCAGACACTTATTTGAATTTCCGCGACCGCGCCCGCGCAGGCGGCGTGACCATGCCGATTGTGCCGGGAATCATGCTGCAGCCAAACTTCACCGGCCTGAAGAAGATTTCGAAACTGTGCCAGGCAAGCGTTCCGAACTGGCTGCACGAATTGTATGAAGGCACCGAAGACGATCCGGAAACGCGTGAGCTGATCACGGCCAATGTTGCCGCTGAGATTTGCCACAAATTGTCCGATCATGAGGTCAATGACTTCCACTTCTACACGCTGAACAAAGCCAGCCTGGCGATTTCCACGTGCCGCCTGCTCGGCCTGAAACCGAAAGCCCTTACCGCATGACAAACCGCAAAGATCGCATCGCCCAGTTGCACGCCGCTGCTAAACAGCGCGTGCTCATGCTTGATGGCTCCTGGGGCGTGATGTTCCAGCGCATGGGCCTGGAAGAAGACGACTATCGCGGCGACCGCTTCACCACGGACAAATATCCCGGCCAGATGAAAGGCAATAATGACATCCTGTGTCTGACCCGTCCGGAACGGGTGACTGAGCTGCATGATGCCTATTTCGCGGCCGGCGCGGATATATCAGAGACCAATACATTCTCGGCCACGACAATTGCCCAGGATGATTACAGCCTCGACTTGCAATCGGTGATCGATATCAATTTCGAAGGGGCCAGATTGGCCCGCGCCGCTGCAGATGCCTGGACCGCAAAAGAACCGCACAAGCCGCGCTTTGCGGCGGGGTCAATCGGCCCGCTCAACAAGATGCTGTCCATGAGTTCGGATGTGAATGATCCAGGCGCGCGCGAAGTGACTTTTGACCAGGTCTATCAGGCGTACCGCGAACAAATCGAAGCCCTGAACAAAGGCGGTGTGCATCTCTATCTCATCGAGACCATTACTGACACGCTGAACTGCAAGGCCGCCATCAAAGCGATCATGGATTTGGAATCTGAAGGCATGGAAAAATTGCCGATCTGGATTTCAGGCACAATCACAGACCGTTCGGGCCGGACGCTTTCAGGGCAAACCGTCGAAGCCTTCTGGAATTCTGTGCGACATGCCAAACCGTTTGCGATCGGCTTTAACTGCGCGCTCGGAGCTGATCTGATGCGGCCGCATATTGCCGCCATTTCGCGCGCCGCTGACACGCTGGTGGCGGCCTATCCAAATGCTGGCCTGCCGAACGAGATGGGCCAGTATGATGAAGAACCGCACCAGACTGCAGGCTTCGTACGGGAATGGGCCGAAGATGGCCTGGTCAATATTCTTGGCGGCTGCTGCGGCACGACGCCGGAGCATATCGCCGCCATCGCCAAAGCGGTCGACGGCATCGCGCCGCGCAATCCCGTCGCCAGCCAATCCGGTATGCGCCTGTCTGGCCTTGAGCCGTTCGAACTGGCATCCTAACCGTAGCAGCCAACGGAGATCGAAATGAAAGTCTATGACCAACTTGATGACCGCATCATCAAATTCATTGAGAAGCAGAAAATGTTCTTCGTCGCCACGGCGCCGCTCTCTGGCGACGGGCATGTCAATCTGTCGCCCAAGGGCTATGACGCGTTCAAAGTGATTGATGCGACGACAGTCGCCTGGCTCGATCTTGGCGGTTCCGGTATCGAGACGCAGGCGCATGTTCAGGAAAATGGCCGCATGACCATCATGTTCTGCGCCTTTGAAGGCCCGGCCAATATCCTGCGCCTGTTCGGCACGGGCGAAGTGATCAATCCTCACCACGCCGCGTGGGACGAGACCTTGGCCATGTTCCCGAATTTTGATCGCGCCCGCGGGATTTTCAAAGTCAAACTGTCCCGGATCCAGGACAGTTGCGGCTGGGGCGTCCCGTTCATGGAGTTCAAATCAGAGCGCGACCAGCTCTCCCGCTATATCGACAACAAGTCGAAAGAACAGTGGGTCGAGAGCCGCTATGCCAAGAACGCGGAAAGCATTGATGGCCTGAAAGGCCTGACCCGGGAGGAAGATGCATGACTTATGTTGATGGATTTGTACTCGCTGTGCCAACAGCCAGCAAAGACGCTTATCTGGAGCACGCCCGCGCCAGCGTTCCTGTGTTCAAGAAATATGGCGCCTTGCGCTGTGTCGAGAATTGGGGCGTCGAAGTGCCCGATGGCGAGACCACGTCTTTCCCAATGGCGGTCAAAGCCAAGCCAGACGAAACGATCGTGTTTGCCTGGATCGAATGGCCCTCAAAAGAGGCCCGCGACAAAGGCATGGAAGGCGCGATT
>CAYGUD010000202.1:0-4842 GCA_964352865.1 uncultured Hyphomonas sp. | reverse complement strand
AGCCTGGCCCATGCGGAAGCCGGTGATTTGTTGCGGCAGGGCGCCAGCGTGCTAGACACCACGTTTGAGACCGGGCTGTCATCGCCGTCGCGCTTACACGATCTCTTCATTGCCCATGAAGCCCTGTCGCCCGGCGAAGCCAAAACTGGCGGACAGCGCGCCGAGTTGACTATAGGCAGCGCGGCGACGCCGTTTGGCACCGGTGTGTTCTTGATATCGCCGCGGGGTCTGTGCGGGCTGGGATTCGCTGATGATGGCGCTGCGCCCAAGACCGGCTTTGAGCATCCGGGCTATGGTGAAGATCAGGTATTTGCCGACATGGCGGCCCGTTATCCGCATTCCGATATGGTCCGCGACGATTCGGAAGCAGCGATCTGGGCGAAGAAAGTATTCGGCGATGGCGGCGAGATTTCTTTGGCGCTATATGGCACGCCATTTCGGCGCCAGGTCTGGCGTGCTTTGCTGGACATTCCATTCGGCGATACATGGACCTATGGCCAGGTTGCCACTGTTGCCGGCAACGCAAAAGCGGCGCGCGCGGCCGGCACAGCGATCGGCGCAAACACGATTGCCTGGCTCATTCCATGTCATCGCGCGCTTGCATCTGACGGTAGGTTACATAATTACCATTGGGGGACGGCGCGCAAGCGTGCCATGCTAACCTATGAAAAGGTGCACACGGCGATCTGATGATCATCTTGTCCACCGTGAGGAGTGGATTTGATGTTCGTCGATAATTTTACGCCTTTCTACTATTTGATGTTCGTGCCGATCCTGGTTTGGGCGGGCGTGATCGCGTGGCGATGGGTGAAAGCACCACAGCTTGGCGAACAGGTCTATGATTCGAATGTCGAGAAGGGTCTGATCAGTGATAAGATTCCGCGCGACGAATTCGTCCGTAGCTTTGCCATAACGGAACGCCCACGACTTGGCGTCTATCAATGCGCGAGCGCTTTTCTGGCTCTGACTTTATTGCCGGTCCTGGTGGCTGGGTTTTACGGCGTCACACACAATATGAACACGTGGGGTGAGGACAATATCGAAGTCAGTTTTCGCAGTCAGAACCTCGGCAATATTCTCGGCGACTTTCTCACGGTCGTGATCATTATGGGGATAAATGTCGCTATTCTGGCCGCTGTGACTTTCTTCTATTACCGCAATCGACCACCTTCGCTGAGATCAGAGATCCGCCGGCTTGAGGAGCAGTATAAATGAGCGTTGAGTTTCTACATGCTATGGTCCGCGTGACCGATATTGACAGTGCCGTGAAATTCTATGGAGACGGGCTCGGGCTGCAGGAGATCTTGCGCTATGACAGCGAGGAGGGCCGTTTCACACTGGTTTTTCTGGCCTCGCCTGATGATATTGAGCGTTGCGGCGGGATTCCGGAGAATACATCGCCAACGGCCATGAAGATTCCGATGGTTGAATTGACCTATAATTGGGATCCCGAAGACTATGATGGCGGCCGAAACTTTGGACATCTGGCCTACCGCGTCGGTGACATTTACGAAGCCTGCGAGCGCTTTCAGAGCCTCGGCGTAACAATCAATCGCCCGCCGCGTGACGGTCGCATGGCGTTTGTTCGCTCACCGGACGGCATATCCGTAGAGCTGCTGCAAAAAGGCAAACCTCTGGCACCAGTTGAGCCCTGGGTGAGTATGGAAAATATTGGCAGCTGGTAGCCGACTACAATTCGTCGACGTCGCATCCGCGAGCTTCCAGGATCGGTTTCATCTCCCAATAGGCTCTCGGCGTCCGGTAAAGCGGGATACGCGGATGCAAGTGGTGGATGACATGATACTGCATGCCCAATGAGCCGATATTTCCAAGGATGGAACGGAAGCTGCGCGTGTCGCGATAGCGGCCTTTGGCGAGCCCCGGATTGTGCGGCGCCCAGCTGAGATAGTATTGGATATAGGTCAGACCTAGATGTCGAGGCAGCCACCATAAGAGCGCAGCTTCGAACGCAAACCCTGACCAGGCGAGGCTGAACAGCGTCCCATAGAAAATAACCTCATAGATAATGCCATCGAGGAGAATGTCTGGTCGCTCTTTGCGCAATAGCAATTCGCCATAAGCATTGAATCCACCTTCGGCGCGCGGTTGACGGTTTTCGATGGCTTTCCAAAGGGCTTGCACCGGGCCGCTTGCGTGTGTGGAATAGTCCGGATCAAGATCTGGATCATTTGCGAATTTGTGGTGGTCCATATGGGTGAATTTCGCGATGCGATAGGGCAGAACCAGCGGAATTGTCGATAGATGCCCAACCATCTGATTGAGCCAGCGCAGCTTTTTTCCAGGCTTTGCGATGATATCGTGCTGGGCCTCGTGGCTCGGTAAATAGCTCAGAGTCACATTGATTGTCGAAATGACGAATCCCAGCCAGAGTGGGATTATGTTGAGAAAGACCAATGGCCAGACAGCAATCCATACGGCCAGATTGGTAAACGCCCAGACCACGGCGAAATAGGGGAACTTGTCGATGTGGCGCGCCGCTATTTCGCGTTCCATCCGCATCAATTCGGCATTCGATAGTTTTGACAGATCTTGCGAGGGGCTCATATCCAGCGTCCTCGTATTTGCGCCAACAGTCCAAGAGATCCCCCGATGACGAGACCTGCCATTAGTGGGCTTAGACCAAACGGCGGCACCCAGGATAGGGCTTCAATCAATTGCGCACTTAGCGGTGCCAAAAAGCCAAACCCAAAGAGCAGGGGCCCGAAATAGAAGATTGTTTTGATGACCTGTTGCATAGGCCATCATCTCAAAAAATGACGCCTGCGTCAACTTTTATGTTGTTGCCGGTCGCTTTCTCCGAAACAAGGCTGGCAGACTGTTGAGTTTACGGAGCAAATTCGCAATCGGTGCCGTGCGTTCAATCAAATCTGCGCGATAAGGACGCTTGTATTCGCGGATCGAATAGTCTGCCCGTATCTCGTCTGCCGACTTATGCCACACATCCTCCCAGGGAATGAGCATCATTGGATAGGTTTCCCGGCCATGGACCCAGGCCGTTGTGATGGTGTCCATCAGAACCTTATAACCGGCGGCCGGAGAGATTGCGCTAACCGCGGCGACAATTGACAGAAATTGCGCCGAATAATTGTGCCCGAATTGCGCCATCTGAAAGCCCGATAAAGCGATTTCGTGAAGCGACGTGGTCTCATACCCGGCGGTGATATGCCAAAGATCGTGAGATTGCAGAATGCGGGTGTTCAAATAGTCGAGCGGATGAGGCAGAGCTGCCAACCCGATCTCACTTCTGTCCAACACTTCAAGATCGAATTTATTGTCGACAATCAGCTGGTGGAATTCTGCGCCAATTGAGCCGGACGGTTGCTGCGCCAGCGTTTCGAGTTCAATCTTGCTTGGCAACGTGGCCCCTGCGGCTTCGCTGATGCCAGGATAGGTGTGGGACATTGCTGCCACGCGGGAGACAAAGGCTTCCGGCATTTCACCGCCGAGCGCAGCTGTGCGCTGGGTAATCGCGAGTGCGTCCAGTTTGCCGTCCGCGGCGTCTTCAACAATGCGCCAGAATTGATCCCAGAGCAGCGGCGGCGATGGCTCGCTGTTCTGATCAAGGGTATTGATGGGCTCGGCCTCGATCGATGTGCCCAGCCAGGCTTCCGAAACCGTGTCGTAAACCATCGCAACTTGGTCCGGGGCCAGAAACGCTGCGTGGGCGAGGTATGCTGCCATTTCCGCGCGGTCTGTGGCGCTGGCCTTACGCCCGGCATTTCTCAGAGTTTTTGAGAGATCTGACACACGATTGAGGTCAATGGGAGCCTCAACTCGGGCTCGAAATGCATTTTCGACGTCTGCTCTATCCATAATTGCCTCCGTAACGCGGACTATAATGCCAGAGGTTGGGACAATACCAAGTGATATCTGTAAACTGAACGTGACGCCGCCAGTATGGATGTCAGGAGCTTGAGCGGCGGCGCATATGACAGAGACTGTTTAGGCCGCTGTCTATGCGCCGTCGTGATGGCTGGCTCATGATCCAAATAAGTTAGTACAGAGTGGCCAGCGCCTTGGCGTCATAGTCGGCCAATTCGTCGATGCGGCCGTCTTTGATTTTCTGCGCCCAGAATGGATCTTGAAGCAGAGCCCGGCCAACCGCGACGAGATCAAACTCGCCTTTGTCGAGGCGCTCGACCACATCAGAGATGGGGCGGGTTTTAGAATCCTGTCCAGCGAAGGCACCAATAAAGTCAGATGACAGACCAACCGAGCCAACTGTAATTGATGTCAGCCCGGTGAGCTTTTTACACCACCCGGCGAGGTTCAGTCCGTTTTCGCCATCGACTTCCGGGAATTCAGCGTCCCACCACCGGCGTTGACTGGCGTGCAGCGCATCGACGCCGGCATCTGCAAAGACTTGCAGAAACGCTTCGAGCTCTTTTGGCGACTCGGCCAGGCGCGCGGTGTATTCCTGCTGTTTCCATTGTGAGAAGCGCAAGATGATCGGCATATCCTCGCCGACTTGCTTGCGACACTCGCGAATAATCTCACCCGCAAACGTAGCCCTTTCAGTCAATCCGCCGCCATATTTGTCATCCCGGGTGTTCATCACACTCCAGAAAAACTCGTCGATCAGATAGCCATGAGCGCCGTGGATCTCGATCGCGTCAAAGCCGAGGCGTTTGGCTTCGCCCGCAGCATTGGCATAGGCCATAACCATATCAGCAACCTCGCTCTCGCTGGGCTCTGGTTGAACCTGCTTGCCATGATGGGTTTTTCCTGAGGGGCTATCCGAAACGGCATCCGGCGATGGGCCTGTGCCAGGTTTACGCATCATGCCGACATGCCAAAGTTGCGGTGCAATCTTGCCTGGGG
>CAYGUD010000201.1:2929-4849 GCA_964352865.1 uncultured Hyphomonas sp. | reverse complement strand
GTTTAACCCATTTTCGACATTTGATGAGGCACGCCGCGTCGTCTTGCCGACCGGGGAGACAGCGTAATGGCGCTGAGACGATTTGATCTGGAAGCTGGCGGCGATACGTTCGCCTTCAAACCGGAAACGGAACCAACAATTGCGTTCTGGCTCGGAAAGTATCCAGAGGATAAAAAGCGGTCGGCGGTGATCCCGCTGCTCTGGCTGGCCCAAAAGGATAATGCTGGATGGTTGTCTGAACCGGCGATGCGCGAAGTCGCAGATCGGCTCGAAATGCCCTATATTCGCGTCTACGAAGTCGCGACATTCTACACCATGTTCCGACTGCAACCGGTCGGTAAGCACCATGTCCAGCTATGCGGCACGACGCCATGCATGCTGCGCGGCGCCAACGATCTGAAAGAGGTTTGTCACAAGAAAATCGGTGCGCCGATGCACGTCACTGATGATGGCCGCCTCAGCTGGGAAGAAGTCGAGTGTCTCGGGGCCTGCGTGAATGCCCCAATGGTCCAGATCAATGACTATTATTATGAGGATCTGACATCGGAGAGCTTTGAGGAAATTCTCTCCAAGCTTGAACACGGCGCCGACGTTCAGCCGGGCCCATTTGTCGACCGGGTTAACTCTGCGCCGCAGGGCGGGGCGACAAGTTTGCTCTCTGAAGATCTGTTCGACGGATCTCGCAACTCGGTTGCGACTCTGCCAAATCTGCCCAAAGAGGCGCCTGCTGAGCCAGAACCCGCACTTAAGCCTAAACCTGAAGCCAAAACGACACTGATAAAGGATTCCAAACCGGCGCCAAAAGCTGAAGACAAACCTGAGATTGTCGAAGTCGCTGCAGGTGAAGAAGACGATTTGAAGCGTATCAAAGGCATCGGCCCGGTAAATGAAAAGGCTCTGAATGAGCTTGGCATAAAGAAATTCTCGCAGATTGCGGCCTGGACGCCTGCAAATGTCGATTGGGTCGAGGATTTTATGTCCTTCCCCGGGCGTATCGAACGTGAAGACTGGATCGCTCAGGCCAAGCTCCTCGCAGAGGGCGAAGAAACGTCATTCTCGAAACGGGTTGATGCAGGCGAAGTGGACTCTTCCAAAGATGAGGGAGATGCGTAATGGCCCTCGTTGAAAGGCCCGACCCTAAGAAAAAGCTGATCATGGCGGCGATTATTGATGCGCTCCTGGTTGGCGCAGGCGGGGTCGTCTATCTGATGACCAATAGCGCCGTCTGGTTCATGATGGCCCTGGTCGCGGGCGCCGTGATTAGTGCGCCTCTGCTACTGGCCGCTGCGCGTGAAATGAAGGAGCAGAACAATGCTTCAGGATAAAGACCGCATTTTCACCAACCTTTATGGCGTCCATGACCCTGGTCTCGAAGCTGCCAAAAAGCGCGGGGCCTGGCACCTGACCCGTGAGATGCTGGCACAAGGCCCGGATTGGCTGTGCAATCAGACCAAGGAAAGCGGCCTGCGCGGTCGCGGCGGCGCGGGATTCCCGACAGGTCTGAAATGGACCTTCATGCCAAAATCTGTCGGCGAACGCCCGCACTATCTGGTGGTGAATGCGGACGAATCTGAACCCGGTACGTGTAAAGACCGCGAGATTATGCGTCATGACCCGCATCTTCTCATCGAAGGCTGTATGGTGGCGAGCCGCGCGATGCGGGCGCACAAATGCTACGTCTATCTGCGCGGCGAATATATCGCTGAACGCGAAGCCCTCGAAAAGGCAGTCAAAGAAGCCTACGAAGCGGAGCTGATTGGCGAAAACAATGTGAATGGATGGGATTTCGATCTCTATGTCCATCACGGTGCAGGCGCCTATATCTGCGGCGAGGAGACCGCGCTTCTGGAAAGCCTGGAAGGTAAGAAGGGACAGCCTCGCCTGAAGCCGCCATTCCCGGCGAATGCGGGCCTCTATGGC
>CAYGUD010000201.1:464-2919 GCA_964352865.1 uncultured Hyphomonas sp. | reverse complement strand
TCGTGCCGACCATATTGCGCCGCGGTGCGAGCTGGTTTGCGGGTTTTGGTCGCCCGAATAATACCGGCACCAAATTGTTCTGCATCTCAGGCCACGTAAATACGCCGTGCAATGTCGAAGAAGAAATGTCGATCACATTCAAGGATCTGATCGACACCCATTGCGGCGGCATTCGTGGCGGCTGGGACAATCTTAAAGCCGTCATCCCTGGTGGCTCATCAGTTCCGATGGTGCCGGCTGAGCAAATCATGGATGCGCACATGGATTTTGATACGCTGCGCGATTTGCAATCCGGTCTTGGCACAGCGGCGGGTATTGTGATGGACAAGTCGACTGATCTGATCGCGGCGATTGCCCGGATCAGCTATTTCTACAAGCATGAGAGCTGCGGCCAGTGCACGCCGTGCCGGGAAGGGACTGGCTGGATGTGGCGCGTGCTGGAACAAATGGTCAAAGGCGAAGCCCATCACGCCGATATCGACAAGCTGCTGGACGTTTCGAAACAAGTCGAAGGTCACACAATCTGTGCGCTGGGTGATGCTGCGGCCTGGCCTGTGCAGGGTCTGATCCGGCATTTCCGCCACGAGATTGAAGACCGTATCACCCAATACCGTGCCCCACGCGCCCTCGTGCAGGGCCACACAGTGGCGGCGGAGTAAGAGACATGTCTGACGATCTTTTCAAACTGAACGTAGATGGCCAGGAAATTGAGGTTCCGCGCTCTTACACCCTGATGCAGGCGTGTGAGGAAGCGGGCGCAGAGATCCCGCGCTTTTGTTATCATGAACGCTTGTCTGTGGCTGGTAATTGCCGGATGTGTCTGGTCCAATGGCATGGCGCGCCGAAACCAATTGCGTCTTGTGCGCAGACGGTCGGCGATATGCGGATGAATCCAGACGGGACGCCGCCAAACATCTCGACCAAAGGCGACTATGTCGAAAAAGCCCGCAATGGCGTGATGGAATTCCTGCTGATCAATCATCCACTTGATTGCCCCATCTGTGATCAGGGCGGGGAGTGTGATCTGCAGGACCAGGCCGTTGCTTATGGCCGTTCAGATAGCCGCTATGATCTCAACAAACGCGCCGTCGAAGACAAGAATATGGGTCCGCTGGTCAAGACGATCATGACGCGGTGCATTCAGTGCACGCGCTGTGTCCGTTTTGCAGCCGAAGTCGCTGGCGTCGAAGAGCTCGGGATGATTTCGCGCGGCGAAAGCGCTGAGATTACGACTTATCTGGAAGAGAGCCTGACGTCTGAACTGTCCGGCAATGTGATTGATCTCTGTCCGGTCGGCGCGCTGACATCGAAACCGTACGCTTACAATGCGCGCCCCTGGGAGCTGCGCAAGACTGAGAGTATCGACGTGATGGATGCCATGGGCGCCAACATTCGCGTTGATGCCAAGGGCGATGCGGTGATGCGCATCATGCCAGTGATCAATGAAGCCGTGAACGAAGAATGGCTATCAGACAAATCGCGCTTCATCTGGGACGGCCTGGCCCGCCAACGCCTGGATAAGCCTTATGTTCGACGTGACGGCAAACTGACGCCGGTCAATTGGGGCGAAGCGTTTGAGGCCGCCAAGGCTGCGCTTTCGGTCGCGCCTGAGAAAATCGGCTTTGTTGCGGGCGACTTGATTGAAGTTGAGCAAGCCAAGGCGGCTTTGGATCTTGCCCGCGCGATGGGCGTGCAAAACACAGATTGCCGTCCTGCGGGCGCATCTTACGGCGCTGATGGTGTGCGTGAGCGATATATTCTCAATCCGACACTGACCGGTGTTGAAGAAGCCGACGCGCTGCTTTTGATTGGGGTGAACCCGCGCAAGGACGCGGCGGTCTGGAATGCACGGATCCGTAAAGCCTGGCTGTGGAATGATTTGAAAGTGGGCGTCATCGGCGAGGCCGAAGACCTGACCTATGAGTATGAGCATCTTGGCACGGGGCCAGACGCTCTGAATGGCCTGTTTGGCCGTGACAGTGAGATTGCCGAAGCGTTGCGGAATGCCGATAAGCCGATGATTGTTCTCGGTGAAAGCGTTCTTGCCCGCGAAGACGGCCAGGCGATCCTGGCGGCAGCGCACGATTATGCACTGGAAATTCAAGCGGTTAAAGACGATTGGGCAGGCTTTGGTGTGCTGCACACAGCGGCGGGCCGGGTTGGCGCGCTGGATACTGGCTTTGTCCCGGGTGAGGGCGGCGCCGATACGGCTGCCATTCTCAGCGGTGAGATGGAAACGATCGTATTGCTCGGCGCAGACGAAGTCGATCTTTCCAAGACCGGCAATGCCAAGATCATCTATCTTGGAAGTCACGGCGATGCCGGTGCGAGCAAGGCGGATATCATCCTGCCGGCCGCGGCTTATACAGAAATGGCCGCGACTTACGTCAACACAGAAGGCCGGGTACAAATGACCCGCCGTGCGGTGCAGCCAAAAGGTGAAGCTCGCGAAGGT
>CAYGUD010000201.1:0-454 GCA_964352865.1 uncultured Hyphomonas sp. | reverse complement strand
CAAATCGCTGCCTTATGATTCGGCGGATGCCCTGCGCGAAGCGCTGCGCGCGGAGAATGACGTCTTTGCGGGACTTGGCTATGCGCCCGGTGCGGCTGGCGCCGAGGCACTTAAAGATATAATTGAATCGGGTGGAGTCCCGCTCAGCACAGCGCCATTGGCGGCGGCTATTGGAGATTTCTATCTCACAAATCCAATAGCGCGGGCGTCCAAGACCATGGCCGAGTGTTCTCTGCAGAAACAAGGTCTTGAAACCGTGATGGCAGCGGAGTAGGGCGGCGCGATGAGTGGTTTGATCGAACAATATGGCGTTTTGACCGGCTGGTTGCTGGTTCTGGGACAAGTCGGCCTGTTCTCGCTGGTCCTGTCGCTTTCGATCGCGTTTTTGCTGCTGCTGGATCGGAAAGTCTGGGCTGCAGTGATGATGCGCAAAGGCCCGAATGTGGTTGGCCCG
>CAYGUD010000200.1:2896-4868 GCA_964352865.1 uncultured Hyphomonas sp. | reverse complement strand
AGTTCTGCTACAGTGCCGTCTTTCACGATCATGGAATAGCGCTGCGAACGTTGGCCCATACCAAAGCCGCTACCATCCATTTCCAGGCCAAGCGCGGCTGCGAAAGTACCATTGCCGTCTGCGAGCATGCGAACTTTGCCGTCGACGCCATTGTCTTTGCCCCAGGCGCCCATGACGAAAACGTCGTTCACAGACGTACAAACAATGTCATCAATGCCTTTGGCCGCAAGGTCGCCCTGCTTTTCAACAAAGCCCGGCAGGTGCTTGGCTGAACAGGTCGGCGTGTAGGCGCCCGGTACAGCAAAAAGAGCGACGGTTTTGCCCGCGAAGACATCCGCGGTTGAAACCGGTTCGGGCCCATTGGCCGTCATTTCCATAAAGGTTGCTTCAGGTAGTTTGTCGCCGACTGAAATGCTCATTTGTTAATCTCCTGCATGATCTGTCACTTACATAGCCCTCAAATCCATCATCGCAATGACAAATCCTTGCCAAATTGCGCCCGTAAGTTAGCCTCAGATTCTCCAAAGGAGTTACAGTTTGCAAGACCTGACAGGGAAACTGCTTATCGCAATGCCGGGGATCGGTGATCCGCGGTTTTCCAGATCGGTTGTTCTGATTTGCGCCCATAGCAGTGATTACACGATGGGCCTGGTGCTGAATAAGCCAATAGATGACCTCACTCTGCCGGAGCTTCTGACGCAACTCGGCATCGAGCAAAACATCCAGCTGCCAGACACTTATGTATTGAATGGCGGGCCCGTCGGCACGGATCGAGGCTTTGTGGTTCACTCGAATGATTATTTCAGCGATGGCGCGACAGTCGAAGTGGCAACTTCTTTTTCGATGACGGCGACGCGCGACGTCCTGCGCGCGCTGGCATCGGAAGGCGCACCCGCGCAAGCGGCCATGACGCTTGGTTATTCTGGCTGGGGCGCAGGTCAGCTTGAGCACGAATTGTCTGAACATGCCTGGCTGGTCGCTGAGCCACACGACGAGATTATTTTTGGGGCGGCGCACTCAAAGAAATGGGAACAGACGCTAGGCATGCTCGGAATTGACCCGGCCCATTTGCACCAGACCGGCGGCAACGCCTAACGCTGCACTAACGCAGCGGTTCCTCGCGAATATCATAAGCAAAAAACGGGTCCTGCCGGGACCTGATCGCGCCAGGTATAATTTTACCTGCCAGCCACATTGGCCCGTAAGTCAGCGCGCGGCTGATCGGGGTGTGCTTGTGGAACAGTTTAGCATTGCTACGTGACGCGGATTGCACCTGGCTGGTCCGTGGCTGGCGTGTCTCGAAATACGTCTTTAGCGCTGTCGGCAAATCGTCTGGCGTGTCAGCGCACAGCTTCGCCAGCAGAAACGCGTCTTCAATCGCCATTACCGCCCCCTGGGCCTGAAACGGCAAGGTTGGATGACAGGCATCGCCAAGCAGAACCGCCCGACTATCAACCCATTTTGACAATGGCTTGCGGTCGAACAGCGCCCAACGATAATGCGCGTCTGCGGACTCGATCAGATTTGTGATGATCGGATGCCAGCCTGCGAAGTCCGCCAGAACCTCGTCCTTCGTGCCCTGCTCGGTCCACGATTCCGACGTCCAGCGATCATCTTCAACGATGCCGACAAAATTCGCCAGCGTGCCCCCGCGCAAGCGATAGGTCACCGCGTGGCGTTTCGCCCCGACCCAGACACAAGCGGTCGGCGGCGGCGCCAGATCACCAAGTCTGTCCATCGGAACCACAGCTCGCCAGGCGATATTGCCCGTAAAATCCGGCGCATCCTGCCCGAGCATTTGTTCTCTTATGATCGAGTGAATTCCATCAGCGCCCACCAACACGTCGCCTGAAACTGTCTCTCCGTTTTCAAGCTGTGCGATCACGCCGTTTTCTGTGTTTTCGTAGCCTTTACACGTCACGCCAAGCTTAACCGCATCTGGCTGTCTATGGCGGAGAAGCGCACTCAACGT
>CAYGUD010000200.1:1597-2886 GCA_964352865.1 uncultured Hyphomonas sp. | reverse complement strand
GTATGGCGCGCCCCATCGCTCGACGATAGCGCGCCGCGCTTCGATCTGGAAAATCCGCTTTCCGGATCGCCCGAACCGCATTTCCAGCGCTTCGGGGAGGAAGGCATTTTCCGCAATCTGATCTTCGATCCCCAGCGCGCGGAAAACTTTCATTCCGTTCGGACTGATTTGTATCCCAGCGCCGATCTCACCAAGTTCCGATGCCCGCTCGAGCAAATCCACTTTCCAGCCAAAAGCATGAAAGGCCAGCGCCGCGGTCAAGCCGCCAATTCCCCCGCCGACAATAATTGCCCTTGGCATCCATGCATTCCCTTCAGAGCGTTGGTGGACAGTGAACCACCCTATTCAAACACGGAGAATAGGGAAGATCCACGTTAACTATAGTATTTTGTTGCAAATTCGAAATAAATTGCCAAGATGACGCTAACCAAGGCCAGAATGGCTTTATTGGAGTTAGAAGAATTCATGCGCCAGACCTTTCTTTCAGGCCCGCGTTTACTCTCCTTGATTGGAGCGGTCGCTTTCCTCACTGCCCCTGCACTTGCCCGCGATGTCACGGTCTATGGCGGCGGAAAATCCAAAACTTACAGTTCACAGGAAGACGGAGACGGCGGCGTGGTCGTATACCGTCAGGTTCGCGAAACCGCGATGGACAAGCGCGTCAAACGCTTCGCAACCGAACGTAAAGTTCAGTCCATCATACAAAGCCGAGACTCGGAAGAGGCCCGCGAAACATCTGATGCCATGATGCGGATCATCCTGCGCGGCAATCGCGATGCACGGCGTCAATATTCCAGATATTATCCATATCACGTGCGCTCCGCAGAGTTCTATGAAAAGCTTGAGCGCAAAATGAGCGAACAGAAAGCCGGGGTCCGCGTCTATCGTCAGAGCATTCTGGACAAGACCACGGACGAAGACCTGAAGCGGGTCTTTGAAACCATGAACAATTTAAAGTAACGCCCCGGGGGCTGGTTACGTAGAAAGGGCGCCGATCGTCAGACCGGCGCCCTTTTTGTTAGCAAGTCGGTTGGCTGGTTACTCAGCCGCGACGAATTGGTTCATAGTGTTGTGTGCGCCGCCAGCTTTCAGCGCGCGCTCACCGGCAACCATTTCCTTGAACGTATCGCCAAGGTCAGAGCCAACTTCGTGCTGGTGCTTCACAGCCGAGACGCCGCGACGAATTTCTTCGCGCTGAACGTTTTTGACGTAAGCCAGCATTTTCTCTTCGCCAAAGTATCCGTTGGACAGCTCGTCCATACCTTTTGCGGTGAGGTGGAACGTCGGCA
>CAYGUD010000200.1:0-1587 GCA_964352865.1 uncultured Hyphomonas sp. | reverse complement strand
TTGTGGAACACACCGGCACGGGCCGAGATATCAGACTGGAAGCTTTGCAGACGGGCATCGGCTTCGAGGCCAAGTTCAGTCTCATCGAACTTCGCAGACATCAGCGCAGTATCCTCAGGATAATCGCCTTCTGCAATTTTACCTTCTGCAATCCACTGTTCGCGAACTTGCTTGCGCAAGTTGAGAGTCCAGTTGAAGCTCGGACTATTATTATAAGTCAGCTTGGCATTTGGAACGACTTCGCGAACCGCGCTCACCATAGAGGCGATATCGTCGACATTTGGCGTTGCGGTTTCGATCCATAGCAGGTCCGCGCCGCCTTCGGTCAATGAGCTGATGCAATCTTCGATCACGCGCTCACGGCCCGTATCTTCTTTAAACTTGTAGAGACCGTTCGGCATGCGCACTGGACGCGTGATTTTACCGTCGCGCATCAACGCAACTTCACCGTCTTTCAAGGGGTTCGCAGACGTAACTTCTTCAGTCTCGATCCACTTGATGTATTCGGCAGCAGAATCGCCCGGCTCCATCGAGACTGGGATTTTCTGGGTCAGACCAGCGCCAAGGCTGTCTGTCCGCGCAACAATCACGCCCTCATCAACACCAAGCTCTTCAAAAGCCATGCGGCACGCGCGCAGCTTGGTCACGAAATCTTCGCGTGGAACCGTGACTTTACCATCCTGGTGGCCACACTGTTTCGCGTCAGAAACCTGGTTTTCGATCTGCAGGCAGCAAGCACCGGCCAGGATCAGTTCCTTGGCGAGCAAGTAAGTAGCGTGCTCATTCCCGAAACCAGCGTCAATGTCAGCAATGATCGGCACGACGTGGCTTTCAAATGTATCAATGCGATAGATGATTTCATCCAGCGCCGCCTGTTTGGCGCCTTCTTCGCGGGCCGCTTTGAGCTCGTTAAACAGATCGTTCAGAGCAACTTCGTCGGCCTGGCGCAGTGATGTATAAATCTCTTTGATCAGGTCCGTAACAGCCGTTTTTTCGTGCATCGACTGATCCGGCAAATGCCCGAAGCTGTTGCGCAAGCCGGCAACCATCCAGCCTGAAAGGTAGATGTAAGTGCCCTTAGCAGTACCGCGCATGCGCTTCACAGCTTTGATTTTCTGCTGCGCGTGGAAGCCAGACCAGCAGCCAAGCGACTGCGTGAATTTTGACGAGTCAGCATCATAAGCCGCCATGTCTTCGCGCATGATGCCAGCCATTGAGCGGGCAATTTCGAGATGGGTGTTATAAGTGTTCTGGATTTTCAGCTGAACAACATCTTCGATGCTCAGTCCGGCGCGGGTGCGCCCTTCCGGGTAACGCTTCAGCGTGTCTTCGGTAAGTTGCTTGTAAGTTGGACGTTGGGTCATGGATTTATCCTCGTCTTGTTTGGGTGTCTGAGAGTTTTTGGGGGATTAGGAGAGCTCGTTGAGCACGGAATAAGCTGGCAGTGTCAGGAAGTCGGCGAGCGTTTCGCCTGTCGCGGTGAAGACGAAAACTTCGGTCGCTTCCGGATAACGGCCGTCGGCATAGGAATTGTCGCCAATCGTCGCTTTGATCTTGCCCAGCTCTTCGCTTAGCAGACGATCGAAT
>CAYGUD010000199.1:0-4875 GCA_964352865.1 uncultured Hyphomonas sp. | reverse complement strand
GACTTGGTCGCGGGGGTCGGGCGGGTCGTCGTCATCACTGAACACAATAATAAAAAGGGCGCCGCCAAGCTGCTCAAGGAATGCACGCTGCCGCTCACCGGCAAAGCTGTCGTCGACCGGATCATTACTGATCTCGGCGTCTTTGACATTGTCCCGGGCGGCTTGAAAATCATTGAGCTTGCGCCTGACGTGACGGCTGACCTGGTGCGCGAACGGACAGAAGCTGCCCTGGTCGAATGAAAGAGTTCGGGCCGTCTACGTTCGGTGAATTAAATGCCGATGAGTATGACGACCTGCACGATCCAGGCACCACGGACGCCTGCGTCGCGCTGATTGCCGACATGGTCGGAAACGGCAGCGCCCTGGAACTCGCGATTGGCACTGGGCGTATCGCTTTGCCATTGGCCGAACGCGGTGTGCAAATCTCAGGCTTCGATGGCTCGCCTGACATGCTGAAAATCCTCAGCGAGAAACCAGGTGGTTCGGATATCCCGACATTCGTCGCCGATATGGCGAATTTTGAGACCGATCAGACGTTTGACTTTGCTTTCCTGGTCTTCAACACGCTCTACAATCTCACCACGCAAGACGAACAGGTGGGTTGTTTCCAGCAGGTTGCGAAACACCTCAAACCCGGCGGCCGCTTTCTCGTAGAGGCGTTCATGCCGAGCCGGGAGCGATTTGAGAACAATCAAGCCGTTCGAACAAAACATGTCGGGTTTGACAGCGTCTGGCTCGAAGCGGTTCAACACGACCCCGTCGCGCAAACTCTGAACTATCAGCGCATCCGCATCACAGAGGACGGCACGAAATTGAAGCCGCTGCCAATGCGCTATGTCTGGCCATCTGAATTGGATTTGATGGCGCGTATGGCAGGCCTATCGCCTGTCGCACGTTGGGGCGGGTGGCACAAAGAGCCCTTATCAGCATCGAGCGACATGTATGTCATCGTCTATGATCGCCCTTCAGAGTAGCCCGCAGATTGAGTAATACTGCAAATCATGCCTCAGCAGGCGATACCGCATGTCGACAAGGAAATTGACTGATGGCTGACCTACCGCCCTGCCCGCAATGTCGCTCGCCTTACACCTATGAAGACGGCGCGCTGCTGACCTGTCCGGAATGCGCGCATGAATGGTCGGCTGATCCAAGCCTCGATCCGAGCGCGAAAGTGTTCAAGGACGCCAATGGAAATCCTTTGGTCGACGGCGACACTGTCACCGTCATCAAGGACCTGAAAGTCAAAGGGTCATCGCTGGTCGTCAAAGTCGGCACCAAAGTCACAAATATTCGCTTGATTGACGGCGACCATGACATTGATTGCAAGATCCCGGGCTTCGGCCCCATGCAGCTCAAGACACAATTCGTGAAAAAAGCTTAGACCGCCTGTCGCAACGACACCGCTTGAACGTCTCGGCGGTTCGCCTACTCCGAACAGATCATAAAGAGGAGCGCGGCGATGCCTATAGGATCCATGCCAGTATTGGTCGGAGTCGGACAAGTCACGGATCATTGGGATGGGACAGCAGGCCCGGAGGGCGCGCCATCCCCGAACAGCTTGTGCGTATCTGCCAGCAAACTGGCTCTGGAAGACGCCGGAATTGCCGCGACTGAAATCGATACGCTGGCCGTGGTACGCATCTTTGAAGATAGCGTACCCGGCGACCGTCACCCGCATGGTCACAATACCAATTTGCCGGGGACCATCGCGCGCGACATCGGCGCGACGCCGTCCCGCGCAATCTATGCCGCCGTAGGCGGGCAAAGCCCGCAGCAGCTGGCCAATGAAATGGCGGCGCGTATCCATGCTGGCGAGTTGGAATGCGCTCTGGTCACAGGATCAGAAGCCAACAGAGCCTCAAAAGCCGCACTCAAGCACGGCGTAGAAATTGACTGGGCGGATGGCGCTGAGCTCGCCGTCGAAGATCGCGGCATGGGCGACATGCTGCTGTCTCGCGCTGAGATTAAGCACGGCATTATCGCACCTGCCTATTTCTATGCTCTGTTCGAAAATGCCATGGCCGCACGCGACAGCCAGACGCGGACAGAACGCCGGCAAGAAATGTCGTCATTATTCGCCAAGTTTGCGGCCATCGCAGCCACAAATCCGCATTCACAATTCGATACCAGTACGTTTGACGCAGACTTCCTCGCCACCCCAAGCAAAGCCAATTACCCGTTCGCAGACCCGTTCTTGAAATGGCATATCGCGCAAGACGCGGTGAACCAGGCGGGCGCTTTCCTGATCATGTCCGAAGAAAAAGCTGATGCGCTGGGTGTTGCGGCGGACAAGCGTGTTTACTTGCATGGCAGCGGCGAAGCGGGAGATGATTTTATCTCCGAACGCCCAGTTCTGGATGGATCCTGGGCCATGGACACCGCCATCAATCGCGCGCTGGACCAGGCTGGCAAGACCTCGTCAGACATCTCCGCATTCGATCTTTACTCTTGTTTCCCATGCGCCGTGTTCAGTTCCATGGCCGTGCTGGGGATCGATCACAATTCCGATACCCGCCCGCTAACACTGACAGGCGGCCTGCCATTCTTTGGTGGCCCCGGAAACAACTACTCAATGCACGGCATTGCCAGCATGACCGAATGGCTGCGTGATCATCGCGGCGATTATGGCCTGGTGCTCGCCAATGGCGGCTGGATGACCAAGGAAGCTGTCGGCGTCTGGTCGACAACCCGTCCTGAAACCTTCACGCCCGTCGAGGCATCGGCCAAGCCGACCGAGAAAGTCGAACTCACCAGCGCTCCGAGCCAAGGGACAATTGAGACCTATACCGTCACATATGGCAAAACCGGTCCAACCAGCGGCATCATCTTCGCCCGCACTGACAACGGCGAACGATTCATTGCAGCCGCTGCGCCGGAAGCGATGCCGCGCCTGCTTGAAGAAGAAAGTCCAGTGGGCCTGAAAGTACGCGCCACCACTGCGGATGAACGCAATACTTTCGTCTTCGCATAGCGGGAGAGGCAGAAACGGCTTGCTGCGCGTCTGTACTTCCAACTGTCACGTCGGTCTGTCACACTCTCTTCAAGGAGAGCGAAAAATGAAAATTTGGACTGCTGCGATTTTGAGTTCCACCCTTTTAGGCGCTTGTGCAACGACGCCCGAGCCATGCACTCCGGAATGGGTGGAATGGAAAACTGAAAAGGTGCTGACCCGGTTCGCGCTTGCCAATCGCGGTGAGGTCAATCGTCTACGTAACTTCTCCGAAGACCTGCAATCTGACAGTATCGGCCCGCTCACCGCACTTCGAATTCCAGGAATGATTGATGATTTCAAGGCCTTGGCAGAGAGTTTTGAAATAAATGCTCTGCCCGCCCTGAACGCTGCAGCCGATCAATGCGGCAGCGTGCAGGCCCTTGCGCCTGCCTTTACAACCTTCCTGCGCAATGAAGGGGTCGGCGAAGATGTCCTTGAATGGGTTGAGCTAATCACTGTCCTTGCCATCGAATCGTAGTTTCGGGACTAGAAAGCGCCGTCCATAATGAGTACACGGACGCTATGACAGCGCTAGACACCAAAGCCCCAAGCCTCGCCGACGCCAAAGCCGCGTTGCGCGATCACTCGAAACGAATTGCCCATGACCCGCGGACCAATTCTGTTTTCGCCTATGCGCAGGATTTATTCCGAGCATTGGAGCAAGGTGATATCTCGCTCGATGACCTTGGTACGACAACACAATCGGTGTTTGGCGACCTGATTCTGGCGCGCGCCGATCGGTTTCGCCGTCAGCATGAGGACAGTTCAGATCTGGCCAAGCGGCTGGACGCCCTCGCAGCACAAGGCTGGGATGTGTTCCGGCAGGCCACGGAGACACCGACAGGTGGCATCGTCTTCACCGCACACCCGACTTTTGCCTTGTCGCGAGACGCCCGTGCGGCGTTCGCCTCGCAAGTCAGCGATGCGAGCGAGGCAAGCGCGAACGCGCTGAAGACAGCGATCAAGCAAGATGGTCGCGCCTGGTCGCAATCGATCTCGCTGCTCGGCGAGCATGACGAGGCACAAGATACGATCGCTCACGCGCAAACAGCGCTGTCGGCTTATGCCAGCCTGGTCCTCGACGTCGCCCGTCGCGCCTTCCCGGATAAGTGGCGAAGCTTGATGCCTCGTGTGCCAACACTGGCGAGCTGGGTGGGGTATGATCTCGATGGCCGTACTGACATTCACTGGTCGCAATCGTTCGCCCTCAGATTGAAAGAAAAAGCGGTCCAGCTGAGCCGCTATGTCTCAGACCTTCAAGCCATCATGGAGCAAGCCGGGGGCGACACGAAAGCCGCCCTGAGTGAAATCAGTGATGCATTGGAAGCTGCGGCGTCATTGACTGAGGCAGAAGCTGATATTTTCAGCGAAGACCTGACAAATCCGGAGAACCTGGTGCATGCGGCCAACCAGCTAACCTCTGAACAACCCGATCGTATTATCAAGACGCAGCCGATTATCGATCAGTTGCGCGCGATATCAGAGGCCGAGACAGATGACGCCGTGGCGCAGAGCATTCTTGTTCTGGCCATAAAAGTCGATGCCCTGAAGCTCGGAACCGCTCGCATCCATTTGCGTTTGAACGCCGAACAGATCCGCACGGTGATCAGCCGCGATCTGGGTCTGGAAACCGAAAACCGCGACCTCGGGCGCAGCGCGCTCAAAAAACTCTCTGAGCTCGCCGCCGTTGACGAACCGCATCCGGTCAATTTCGCCGACTTGTTACTTGAGCAATCGACGGCGCGGCGGCAATTCATGATGTGCGCGCAATTTCTCAAACATATCGATGCGGGCTCGACCATCCGCTTCCTGATTGCTGAAAGCTTGTCTCATGCCGGAGGCTGATCCCGCGTTCCTGACAGTTTTCCCGCGTCCATTGCGTC
>CAYGUD010000198.1:2708-4916 GCA_964352865.1 uncultured Hyphomonas sp. | reverse complement strand
TGTTGATCCAGCCGTCAATTTTGGCGTCAGGTTCGAAAAAACGAGCAGCGGAGAAGAAACCGCGGTCGTGGCACCGGCACTTGAGCAGGAAAATTCCAGCGGCGCCGGCGACGAATCAGGTGTCGAAAAAGATACAGCTTCAGACACAGACGCTGATACGGTTGTCAGCCTTGATGCGTTCCGCCGCAAATAAGTATGGCTGACAAGTCGTCTGACGAAAAACCCCGTATTTCCGATGCTGAAATGCTGGCACGTTTTCAAAACAGCAAGAAGCGCCCGCCTTGTTCCGATACACTCGGTATGCGGCTCGCTGAAGTCGACCAGGACGCGCAGCGGGTTCGGATGGATTTTGATGTCCCTGGCATGTTCGCCAATCCAACGGGCGCTGTGCAAGGCGGTTTTATCGCCGCAATGATGGATGAAGCGATGAGCACATGCTGTATCATTGCATCAAATGTGACGATGACCGCGCCCACACTGGAAATGAAAACGTCCTATCTGCGCCGCTTGATGCCCGGAAAGGCCGCCGTAGAAGCCCGGATCCTGAAATGGGGCCGATCGGCTTCATTCATGGAAGCCGAGTGCTTTGATGATCAAGGCAAACTCGTCGCGAAAGCTACAGCAACGGCGATTCCAATGCCGTTCAAGCGATTGAGCTAGATCGTTCAGGTCAATTTCGCAATCAGACCGCAGCGCCGATCACCGGGATCGCAAAGAGCATGATTCCCAACAGGCTGACGCCCCATGCAGCAGACCGCAAATACGGCACGCCGATCAGATAAAATGCTGTGAAACCAACCCGTCCTGCAAAATAAAGCCCTGCCCCGATCGCGGTCAGAGTGGTGGCTAATTGCATCTGGTCCGCAACCAACGCCAATGGGACAAACAGCAACATTCCCTCAATGTGATTGGCAATGGTTCGCCCTGTCCTGGCTTGTAATGCCGTCGGTTCGCGCGCTTCATCGCGGCTCCCCAAGCCCCATTTGAGCCCTTGATTGACAGGCACCAGGCCGCCCTGAAACATTAAAAGAAGAAACAAAATCAGCGTTGTAGCAACCACAATTTGTAACTCGAACGTCATGGCGAACTCCTGTTTTCGATAGTTACTATCTTTTTCGTAGTTGCTAGATTTTGTCAAGGGGATGGTTTATGCGCATCCTAATGGCCAAAAAGAACCTGCCTCTCTGTCCGGTCTCGCGCACCGCATTCATTATTGGGTCGCGGTGGACCAGCGAGATTATCCGGGAACTGGTCGACCATGGCGCGCAACGGTTTTCGGATTTTGAAGCATCACTTGCCGGAATTGCGCCAAACACCCTCTCCAATCGGCTAAAAATGCTGGAAGATCATGGGGTTATCGAGCGCCGAATCTATGGAACGCATCCGCCGCGCTCAGAATATGTTCTGACCGAAAAAGGCGCTGAAATGCGACCAATCATCGACGCGATGCGGATATGGGGCCGAAAAGCCGATTGATCCAGCGCCCAAGCTGCCCCCCTTCGAGCCTCATGATTAAGCGCCTACGAGCCCCGTCACACTTGAAGATTGCGCCGACTGGCACAGATGGTGCGTGAGCTTGTTGGAAATTTTGCTTTGTGGTACGTTGCGTCTGCCAAACATCATGCGCACGTAGAAAACGGGGAATGTGATGATTAAAGCCTTGCGTGGGCTAATACTGGCGACAGGGGCGTTGAGTGTGCCTTTGCTTGTACAGGCAGACTGCCCTCCCGAAGAGTCGATTGATCGTTATACGCAAACTGCGGGTGATGCGCTGACGGCGCTGCATCAACTTGTCCCCGAGTCGCAACGTCTCGCGCTTGAAGAGCGCTATGCGGCGATGATCATCATGAAATGGCAATGGCAAGGGCGCGATGCGATCAGGACAGACAAACCCGTCATAGACCAGCTGCTAAAATGTTATGAAGACCAGGATTGCGGGATAGACGAGGAAGACCAGATCACTTTGCAAATTGTTGCAAAGCTTGCTGAATTTGAATCCGATCCGGCGCTTCTGGAAAGCCTGCTGCCTCGGCAACCTAGCGCTCGCGCGCTGACCTGGGCCGAAACGGTGCTGGATTGCGAACTTACGGCGGAACCGGAAGCTGAACTCGAACTGCCGCTTCTGCCCTCAGAAAGCGAAACCGACGAAGAAATCTCTCCGGAAGACACTGAGGAACCTGATACGGTCGAAGTGGCTGACATGACGCC
>CAYGUD010000198.1:0-2698 GCA_964352865.1 uncultured Hyphomonas sp. | reverse complement strand
ACTTCAGCCGTTGATCAAGGAGGTCTCGCAGCCAAGCGAGCCAGAGGCCGAGCAAGTGGCAGATATTCAGGACGACAGTTCAGACTTGCCCGCAACTGATACTGAGACGCCTCTGGTCGAAGACTTCGTCGTGGTTCTGCCAGAACCAGAGCCAATGGATAGTGAAGTCGCTGAGCTGATGCTGAAAGCGACAAACCTTGTCGCCATGGGCAAAGCTGAACAAGCTATCACCCCGCTCGAAACAGCCTGTTTCATCGAAGCCCCCCGCGTCCAGGCATCAAGCGCCTGCGAGACCCTGTTCTCAATCTATTTGAACACATCCGATACAGCCAAGGCCTCAACCGGCTCGCAAGACTATCTCACGCTTGCGGATCAATTATGTGAAGCGGGCTATGGTCAGGGCTGCGCCAATCTCGGCCGATTTTACAAGGCACAAAACACGCCTGCCGCGCGCCAGACCGCGATTGACTATACCGAACGTGCATGTGCGCTTTCAAACGCCGACGCATGCATCATGGCAGCCGACCTCCATGCTTCAGACCCAAGCGGAGAAACAATCGCCGCAGGCACGCGAGACAATCTCGCGCAAGCCTGCCGATTGCGACGAGTTGAGACGTGCCAAAACGTCGCCAACTATTATTTGCGCGGCATGGGCGGCGAAGCGAATACGGCAATGGCCATCAAATTGGCCGAAGCCTCGTGCCCTCCTTCCGTCAAAGGGCGTGCCGACCTGTGTGTTTCAGCTGCGGACTTTGTTTTGCTGAACGAAGCCGATAGCCCCGCGCGCGGGGCCCGCGTGCGAACGCTGATCGAACGCGCTTGCAAAATCGGTCATGATGTCGGTTGCGCCTGGTATGCCGAAGATCTGGAATTAGGGATTGGCGGCGACGTCGATATCACGGGCGCACGCGAAGCCCGCCTCATCGCCTGTGAGTTTGGCGATACAGAGAGCTGCAATTCGCGCTCCTAGCGTCACAACATCGCGGTCACGCGCATAAATATGCCTTCGCGCTCGCCGATCCGGCGTTCGACCAGCAGGCGTGCGACTTGATGATCGTCTTCAAACGCGTTTCCAGTCAGGCTGTCGAGCAGCGCCTTGGCCAGATTATCGAGGTCCATCCACGGCGCATCGCCGGTATATTCCATCACGATATGAACGTCATAATCGCCATATCCCGGCCGCAGCCTCGGAAAATCCTTGCGAAAGAACTCGCGGAATAATTGTTTATAATAGCGGGTTTGAGTGGTCAGGCCGTCGCAGCGAACTTCCAGAGCGCCGTCCTCGGTTATCCGGCCGCGGACTTTGCCGCTCTTGACCCAGTCATCCACGCCTATCGGATCCAGCCAGCTGTTTCGCGGCGTACGACGTCCTCGATGACATCAATCGCAGCGGCGCTATCATTCAGGCACGGCACGACGGAAAAAGCCTCGCCGCCAGCCTCCATGAACGCGTCCCGGCCCTCCATGGCCAATTCTTCCAGCGTCTCGAGACAATCCGAAATAAACGCCGGTGAGACAACAACCAGCTTTTTGGCGCCTTGTGCCGGCAGGGCTTCGAGCGTTTTGTCAGTGTATGGCTGCAGCCATTCCGTCGGCCCGAACCGGCTTTGGAAAGTAGTCATTGCAAAGCCGTCAGTCCAGCCAAGCTTTTCCGCCACCAGCCGCGTCGTCTTGTGACAGTGGCAATGATAGGGATCGCCTTTGTCGAGATAGGCTTTCGGAATGCCGTGATAGGACATCAGCACTTTGTCCGGGGTGAAATCGAGGCCGGCAATATGGCTTTGAATACTATTCGCAAGGGCCTCGATATAGGCCGGTTGATCGTGGAAACTGGCGGCTGTTCGCACGGCAGGTTGCCAGCGCATTTTTGCCAGCGCCTTGAATGTGCGGTCACAGACACTTGCTGTCGTCGTGGCAGAATATTGCGGATAGAGCGGCACGACGCAGATCCGGTCGCAGCCCTGGTCCTTCAGTCTCGCAATCTTCGAAGCAATGCTTGGATTGCCGTAATTCATCGCGAAATCAATGATCAGATCATCGCTGCCCATGCGGTCATTCAGCGCCTCGGCCTGGCGTTTGGTATAAAGCAGAAGCGGTGAGCCTTCTTCGGTCCAGATTTTCTCGTAAGCCCGCCCTGATTTGCTTGGCCGGAAGGTCAGGATCGGGCCTTGCAGGATCAGCTGCCAAATCGGTTGCGGCACTTCAATGACCCTCGGGTCTGACAGGAATTCCGACAAATAGCGCCGCATTGACCAGTAATCGGTGCCATCGGGGGTTCCCAGATTGACCAGCAAGACACCGACCTTGCCCTGCACAACTTGCGGGTGGCCATCCGGCAGTTTGCCGAGGGCGCCTGGAACAGAAATCGAAGACGTCATAGTATCTGGCATTAGAGCATCCTTTGCCCGCTTATTTAAGCCGCTGGCAGGATTGGCAAGGGCGCGATGTCGCTGCGCCGCGAAAAACAAGGCGCTACGCAGCCAGGCTTCATCATCTCGAGCGTCTCGGGAAACATGCATTTTCAGGTGGTACCGGTGGTCGGGCTCGAACCGACACTTTCCAAGGAAAACGGGATTTTGAATCCCGCGCGTCTACCAATTCCGCCACACCGGCCTGTGCGATCAGGCCGCTTAACTGCCGCAGTCGAAGCGATCCGTCAATCACCGCTTTGCGGCTGAGTGAAACTTGGTTAGAGACC
>CAYGUD010000197.1:0-4992 GCA_964352865.1 uncultured Hyphomonas sp. | reverse complement strand
CGCGCTTGCAGCGCGGGCGCTGCTCTTCCTGCCCACGCAATTGCTTGGCGTAGAAATTGAACGAAGCCTCATCGATCGCTTTCGTCAGGACCGCAGAATGATCAGACAGGAAGTGCGCTGTCAGATAGGCTTGCCAATCAGCAATCGATCCAGCGTTCACAACGTCGAGAATACCGGCAATGCCGCCGCCTGAAATTTTCTCGACTTGCTCTTCGGTCAGACCAAGCTCTTCAATCTCAGCTGCGTCCGGCGTGACTTGTCGCACAACGAATTCTTCCTGATCCGCAATGCCATATTCGGACAAGAGCAGCTCAACCGGGAAGTCGCCGCCGAGAGCAATCAATTCGTCTTTTGTCAACTTGTTATAGGTCAGGTTTCGATTGCGGCCGACGGTCCGGTCCCAATGCGCCTTGGCGAGCTCTGTCTCCAGCGCCAGGACGCGTGAAGCGGCTTCAGCAGGATCATCATAACCGGCCTGTTCGAGCAGGAAGGTGAGATAGGTCACATAGCCTTCACGGGTCTCAACATTCTTGCCGTCATCCGTCAGGTAAGTGTCGCGATCCGGCAGACCGAGGCCGCCTTGCGTAATATAGAAAATGTAGTTTTCAGTGTCTTTTGAATCGACATCAACCCAGCCACCAACTGGCGAAGAATATCCCGTTGCGCCGAACAAGCGCACCAGATCTTCCTTGGTTTCCATCGCGGCGATCTTGTCGAGATAAGGTTGCACCGGTGCAAGCCCGGCGGCCTCAATCGCATCTGTGTTGACGAAGGCATTGTAAAAGGCCGCAACTTTGCCTTCGAGCGTCGCAGGATCTGGTTTGGCTTCAGCCAGATCATCAATGATGAATTTTACGCGCTGTTCTGATTTCTCGCGAAGCAGCGTGAACGAGCCATAGCGCGTCCGGTCAGCTGGCATCTCAAACTCGTCATACCACGTGCCATTGACGTATTTGAAGAAATCATCGCCTGGCGCTATCGACGTATCCATTGAATAAAGGTCGAGGCCAAACGCGCCCCAATCATCGCGTGATGCCGTCTCAACGACGCGCTCAGCTTTGGCCGGCGTTTCGCTCGGCGCATCTGCCGGCGCCGCCGCGACATCGCTTGGTGCAGAAGTCGTCTGCTTTGCCCCTTGACCACCACACGCGGTCAATACGAACGCCGCCGCGCTCGCCATCAATAGGTGTTTCATTCAATTCTCCCTGAACGTAGCTCTAGTCTTATTCTCTCGTTTATTCCGCTGGCATTGGGCGAGGGCCATCCGCGCTCGTGCCGATCAATTCTTCGCTATCGATGGTCACTTCGCCGGTATAGGACTCGCCGATTTTACGGTACGGACGGCCTGACCAGGTCCAGCGGAAGACGCGGCCAATCTCGACTCCAACGGCGTACATGGTTGGCACAAGGAAGAGCGACACAAAGATCGCAAAGGCCACCGCATAGCCAAGTGAAATCACCATTGGCTTGAGGAATTGCGCCTGGATAGACCGCTCCGCAATCAATGGCAGAATACCGACAAATGTTGTCACCGAGGTCAGCAAGATTGGGCGGAAACGCGACACACCAGCATCAATCAAGGCCTGTACCGCGCCAACCCCTTCATCCCGTTTTCGATTCACATAGTCGACCAGGACAAGGTTATCGTTGATCACAACGCCCGCCGCAGCAGCAATCCCGAAGATCGAGAACATCGCCATCGATGTGCCGGTAATCGTGTGCCCGAGAATCGCCCCGGTCAGCGCGAACGGTATCGCGGTCATCAGCAAGAGTGGCTGCGCATAGGATCGGAAGGCAATGGCCAGCACAATATACATACAGATCAAGGCACCCGCGGCGAGCATTTGCAACTCTTCGAAGAAGCGCTGCTCTTGTTCAAAACCACCCGCTGTACCCCGCTCAATGTCCGGGAACTGTTTCTCGAAGTCAGGCCAGAAATTGACATTCATGTCGGCCATCACCTGACCGCGACCACCATCCCCGAGGACGTCTGCATAGACAGACACAGAACGGGTTCGGTTACGACGCAGGATGCGATTGATCCCTGGCGCATAGGTAAACTCAGCGACTTGCGTGAGCGGCAATTCGCGGCCATCCGCCGTCCGGATGCGCAGATTGTCGATACTATCAAGATTGGTTCGAGCAGATTTCGGCAGACGCACCATTACGCGAACGTCTTCACCGTCGCGCGGCAAACGTTGTACTTCTTCGCCAAAATAGGCCTGTCGAACCTGGCGAGAGACTTCCGCCAGCGAAATGCCCAGCGCTTCGGCGCCTGGTTTCAGCTCAATCCGCAACTCATCTGCAGCGGCGGTCAGATTGTCTCCGATATCATAAGCCGCGGCATAGGTTGAAAGCTGTTCCTGCACCACGGCAGAGGCTTCCCGCAAACGGTCCAGATCCGGATGGTTCAAGGCGAACCGAACGCCCGTATCGTTTTCATTATCGGTAAAGTCGAAATTGATCTCTTCAGCGTCTTGAATCGGACCGACCATTTCGCGGATTTTCTCGGAAATCTCACGCGTCGACAGCAATTCCGGACGTGCCTCTGGTGGCACAAGACCAATCCAGGCTTGTATACGGCTGTTCGAGGCAACGATTGACGCGCCATCGATCACACCGCCATCATAATCTGTGTTTTCGCGGATAATCTGGCTGCCCCACTTGCTATCCAGCGACTTTTCCGCCGCATCGACCCCCAATTGAAGTTGATCTCGAATTTGCAAAGTCCGCGAGAATGGCGTGCCATCCGGCAAGTCGATTGTGACCTGTACGAGATCACTTTCAATCTCTGGCATGAATTTGAACGGGACCACGCGGTTGGCAACAAGCATGATCGCAAAGGCAAATACAATGAAGAAGAAGACGATGGTGGCGTAGCGCATTCTTAAGGCGAATTCGAGCGTCGGCTTATAAACGTTCTGCGCAAACCAGAGCAGACTATCGGCAATGCGCTGCTGGAATTTGGCCAGCGCGTTTTGCTTCGATTTGTCTTCTTTTTTCATGTGCGACAAGTGAGCTGGCAAAATGAACATACATTCGATGATCGAAAAGATCAGCGAAGCAATCACCACAAAGGTAATCTGCTGCGTGAAGGCGCGCGTCGGCCCCGTGAGCATCGCCCAAGGCGCAAAGGCGATAATCGTCGTGATGACGCCAAAGACCACAGGTTTGAACACCAGTTGCGTACCAACAATCGCGGCATCGAGGCCTTCGCGCCGTCCACTTTCGACTTCGCGGTGGATATTCTCTCCGACCACAATGGCATCATCGACTATCACCCCGATGACTAGCAGGACAGCAAAAGTAGACAATACGTTCCAGGACACACCAAAGAGCGGCATCAACATGATCCCGCCAGCAAAGGCGGTAATGATCCCGATTGTTACCCAGAATGCCACGATCGGGCGCAGGAACAGGATCAGCACCAACATAACCAGAACGGCGCCGAGCAGGGCTGATTCAGAAATCAGTTGCATACGCTCCTGGAACGGTTGGGAATTATCCCAAAGGATATCGATCTGCATACCATCCGGCATGATGCCCGTCGCCGGATTGTTGGCGCGATCAATATAATCGCGGAAATTATTCGCATATTGGACAATGTCCATTTTGTCCGGCTGCACGACCATGACAAAGGCAGTTGGCCGGTCATCATAAGTTGCATTCAGATCGGCATCAATGAAGCCATCAATGACTTCAGCAACATCGCCAACGCGGATCGCACCCTGTTCGTTTGATTGTCGAATAATGATATTTTCAAATTGCTCTTTCGTATCCGCCAAAGCCCGAGCCGTCATTGAAATGTCGCCAACATTCGACCGGATCTGACCGCCGGAAGAGTTCAGCGAAGATTGCCGAACGGCCTGCGCGACTTCTGAGAAACTCAAATTATAGCGCCGTAATGCATCCTCCGAAATCTCGATTGAGACTTCTTCGTCCAGCACAGCTTGCAAGACAGCCAGCTCACCGCCGCTGATCTCGGCAATATCGTCGCGGACATCATCGGCCACGCGTTTCAAAGTCAGCTGGTCGACATCGCCATGGATCGCCATGCCGAAATACCAGTCGCGCTGTTCCCAGCGCGTCACTTGCGGTTGGAAGGCGGCTTGCGGCAAATTATTGATCTGGTCGACGCGCAATTTGATCTCGTCGATGAAGACTTTCATGTCGATATCATCGCGCCCGCGAACATTGACGACGGCAAAGCTTTCACGTGCAACCGAGGTGATGCGTTCAAGGCCATCTATGTCGGCGACGGCTTCTTCTATTCGGGTAATGATCTGTTCTTCAACGTCTTGCGGCGAGGCGCCGTTCCACGTCATCGTGATCGAGGCACCCGCGACAGGCACAACCGGGAACATTTCGCGTTCCATCGAGTTGAAGCCCAGAACGCCGCCAATAAAGGCGACAACCATTAGCAGATTAGCAGCAACTGCGTTCCGCGCGAACCATGCGACCATTCCGAACATTACTGACCTCCATCACCTGTTGAAGCGACAACTTCGGACGTGACATCGGCAATCCCTGTTTCGCTGTCATCCTTGTCGTCAGATTGCGCATCTTCATTGTGGTTCTTGATCGAGCCATCCTCCATGCGCTGGAGGATTGTTATCTTCATGCCATCATTTGAGCCGCGGATTGGGCTGGTAATCGCGAGATCGCCTGGCTTGACATCGACGCTTCTGAACCAGGCACCGTCAGGCGAACTGAACACCATATCGACTTGAAAGATTTGCAGTGTGCCATCTTCAGGATGGCCGATGAATATCTGATCACCGCTACGGATGGCCGATCGCGGGGCAACCAGGAGATTTTCAATTCGCGTGCCTGAAATCGCGGCATTGACGAACAGACCTGGTGCCATCGGCGCACCATCAGCCGATCCGGCACCATATGGGTCATTGAGTTCAGCAATAACATTGATCAATCGCGTTTGCGGATTAACCGCTGCAGAGGTCCGCGTTACGCGGCCGAGCCACTCTCTTGGTT
>CAYGUD010000196.1:749-5000 GCA_964352865.1 uncultured Hyphomonas sp. | reverse complement strand
GAACGGATTTCATGTCGTCAGCCATTATGCGCCCTCCTCTTCGGTGGTCGCTTTCTCGTCGCCGGGAATTTCAGACGTCATTCCTTCCCAAGGCGAGAGGAAATCGAAATTACGATACTCTTGCGTCAGTGAAACGGGCTCGTGCACGATACGCTTTTCAAGGTCATCATAGCGCACTTCAGTAAAGCCGGTCAGCGGGAAATCCTTGCGCAGCGGATGCCCCTCAAAGCCATAATCAGTCAGAATGCGGCGCATGTCCGGGTGACCGGAAAACACGATGCCATACATGTCGAAGGCCTCACGCTCAAACCAATCCGCACCGCGATGCATATCAACAATGCTCGGCACCGGCGTGTCTTCATCGGTCGATATCTTGACCCGAATGCGCTGATTGAGGCGCATGGACAGCAAGTGATAGACGACTTCAAAACGCTGGCTGCGCTCAGGGTAATCGACGCCGCAAATGTCGACGACCATTTCGAACATGCAAAGCGAATTGCGTTTCAGGAAGTCCAGCAACGCAATGATCTGGTCGCGTTCTGCGTAGACATTCAGTTCGCCCACCGAGACATCAAATTTGCGCACAGCGTCAGGCATCTGGCTGGCAATATGCTCGCCCAGCTCTTTCAGCGCGTCGACTTGATCTGACATGTCAGCACCTTTTAACGGTCGATCGAGCCTTCTCGGCGGATCTTTTTCTGAAGTTGAAGCAGGCCATACACGAGCGCTTCTGCGGTCGGAGGGCAGCCTGGAATGTAGATATCGACGGGAACGATGCGATCACAGCCACGCACCACGCTATAGCTGTAATGATAGTATCCCCCGCCATTCGCGCATGACCCCATCGAGATCACGTAGCGCGGTTCAGGCATCTGGTCGTAAACCTTGCGCAAAGCAGGCGCCATTTTATTGGTCAGAGTGCCGGCAACGATCATCACGTCGGACTGACGCGGCGACCCACGCGGCGCCATGCCGAAGCGTTCGAGATCATAGCGCGGATTGCCTGCCTGCATCATCTCAATGGCGCAGCAAGCGAGGCCGAATGTCATCCACATCAGCGACCCCGTGCGCGCCCAGGCGATCAGATCATCGGCATTGGCCGTAAAAAATCCCTTGTCCGCCAGATGGTCAGACAGGCCAGCATAGAATGGATCATCGCCGCGCACATCAGCGCCGCCTTCAATCCCGGCGCGGCTTGAACTCAGAGCGTATGGTTTGAAATCCCCAGACATCAATCAGGCTCCTAGTGCCACTCGAGCGCGCCGCGGCGCCACTCGTAAATGAACCCGATCGTCAGAACGCCGAGGAAAATCACCATTGACCAGAACCCAAACACGCCAATCGTGCCAAGACTGACAGCCCAGGGAAACAGGAATGCGACTTCGAGATCGAAAATAATAAAGAGAATGGCGACCAGATAGAATCGGACGTCAAACTTCATCCGCGCATCATCGAAGGCGTTAAATCCGCATTCGTAGGCCGAATTTTTCTCTGGATCAGGGTTGCTCGGCGCGAGGATTGCGTTGCCAATAATGAACAGTAGCGACATAGCGAGGCCAATCCCAAGGAACAGGATGACCGGCATATAATCGAGCGCTAATCGTTCGACTTCGGACATATTACGCACCTCTCCTCAAACGTGCCAGACGTGTTCTTTGCGCTCCGATAAGATGCTTTCATAACCAGTGCAATACGAAGACGCTGCTTAATCCTATCCTTTTTTCACGGCATTTCTCCCCCCTTTTTCTGCGGCGAGGCGTCACGTCAGTGAGAACCATTTGCAACTGAGAAAATGAGACCCGCTTTCAGTGTGATTTGGCCGTGGTTTGCTTTTTCGGGCGCTGAAGTGATCGTCGCGCCAAAACCCATAGCTTAAGAGTGAACTTCAGGGTTCTGACCAAAGCTTTCGGCGATTATCAATGATACTGCTCTCAAAACACCAAAGTTTGAGACGTAACGACAATTAAGATCTGTCGACACCCCCTCATGATATCGGCTATTTCTTCTGCCCTTGGACAACAAAAAAACCTGAGCGATGCATACGGTTTTTAGGGCGGACGCATGAGACCCAACGAATATAGCCGGAAGAATTTCGGCATCCCCGTTATCAAGAGCGTGCACAATGGATCGATTGAATTGTGGATGACGGCTTGCGCCGCGATTTTTGGTCTGTCGCCAATCGAAAAAGAAGATGCGCATCAAGATTATTGTGTCGCGTCCTGGCACGTCCATCCTGTCACTATAATCAACTCACGATATCACGGAATGGTCACGCGCCATTCGCCTTGGCACGTCGAAGAATCTGGCGGACAAATTCATGTTCACCGCTACCGCCATGGACGCGCATCCGTAGAGACGGCCGGGCTCCCAGTGGCCTGCGAAACCAACGCCATAACGCTACTCGACTATTCTAGACCGTTCACGTCGCTTCACACGGAGAATATTTGCGAGAGCTTCTTTGTCCCTCATCAGGCGATTAATTATCAGCCAAGCGACGCCCTTCACGCGCCGGTCTATGACGCTAGCTCCACGCTGGGTCATCTTCTAGGACAAGAAATGGATCACTTACTCGATCAACTCAAGGCAGGCGCCACTCAAATATCACCGGACGACATCCAAAGGTTTTTGGGCTGCGTGGAGGTTGCGATGTCGCCCAATGAGGCGAGCGAAAGCGCCAGGGCGCGGGCTCGAAAAAGCCTTAAAATCGCGGTGCAGCGATTTATTGAAGAGCGCTTGGACTGGCCGCATTTAAACGTCACACTGATCCTTCAAAACTTTGGCGTGTCGCGGGCCTCACTCTACAGAATGTTCGAAGCTGAAGACGGCGTTCGCAGCTATATAAATAGCCGCCGACTGTATCGCGCTGTCACCCAACTCGCCGAAAACCCGCTTCGACGCGGTCAGATTCATGATGTGGCAGAACGTTGGGGATTCTCATCGGATGCCAGCTTCAATCGAATGGTGAACCGCGAATTCGGAGTTGCACCCGGATCCTTATTCGAAGCGCCAATCAATGACCCAATTGACGTGCAACCTATCTCGGTTGTGCATGAAAAAATGAACGCAGCCGCCCGGCGTGTCGCCGCGCCCGCGTGAGATGGGGTGCGCGCGTGATAATGGTGCGGATGAGAGGACTCGAACCTCCACGCCTTGCGACACCAGAACCTAAATCTGGCACGTCTACCAATTCCGTCACATCCGCACGGGTAGAGCGCGGCATTTAGCGGGCGAATTGAGACGCCTCAACCCCTTTCCGTGCTTTTCTCTGCAAAAGGTCATCTCACCAGCGTGGACATGGGCTCACCCCTGCCCTATAGACCGCCGTTTCGAACACCAAAACGCCGATCAATGGCGCGGGTTTCAGCTCTTTTGAATGACGACCCGACCCGCAATAAGGAATGACCAGAATGGAATGCGTCGAGACCAATGAAGGTTTGAGCCATATGTATAAGGTCAGCGTACCAAAAGCTGACCTGCAAAAACGGTTCGAAGAACGGATTGAAGAAATCCGTCCGCAAATGAACCTCAAAGGATTCCGCCCCGGCAAAGTGCCTGCCGCGCACGTCAAAAAGATGTTCGGCAAGGACATTATGGGCGAAGTGGTTCAGGCGCTGGTTCAGGAAACCAGTCAGAAAGCGATTGAAGACGCCGATGTGCGCCCTGCCGGTCAACCGGAAATGCACATGGAAAGCGACATGGAAAAAGTGCTCGAAGGTGAGGAAGACCTCTCTTATCACATGCATGTTGATGTGATGCCGGAATTCGAGCCGGTCGATATCAAGAAACTCGCGATCACGAAGCCGGTTGCAGAGGTAAATGATGACGAGATTGATGGCCGCCTTAATCAAATTGCGGAAGCCAATCCTAAATACGACAAACGGGCAAAAACCGCCAAGGCGCGCACCGATGATGCCGTCGTCATCGACTTCCTCGGCAAACTGGATGGCGAACCATTCGAAGGCGGCGCCGCTGAAGAGCACACGCTGGTGATTGGCTCAAACTCTTTCATCCCGGGCTTTGAAGATCAGCTGGTCGGCGTCAAAGCCGGCGACGAGATTGAAATCAACGTCACATTCCCGGAAAACTATCAGGCCGAGAACCTCGCTGGCAAAGACGCCGTGTTCGAAGTCAAAGTTCATGAAGTCCGCGCCCCGAAAACACCTGATATTGACGACGAGTTCGCAAAAGGCCTCGGCCTCGAAGATCTCGCCAAACTGAAAGAACTGGTCACTGATCAGATCAAGAACGAGT
>CAYGUD010000196.1:0-739 GCA_964352865.1 uncultured Hyphomonas sp. | reverse complement strand
GCCAAACGCAATCTGCTGGATCAGCTCGACGACAAGCATGATTTCGACTTGCCACCAAAAATGGTTGAGCAGGAGTTCAACCAGATCTGGCAGCAATTGCAGACAGAAATGGATGCCGGGCGCACCGCTGAAGAAGATAAAGGCAAGTCAGATGATGATCTGAAAGCCGAGTATCGCACCATCGCCGAGCGCCGGGTACGCCTCGGCCTGGTTCTGGCTGAAATTGGTCGCCTTGCCGAAATCCAGATCTCTGAACAGGAAGTTCAGCAGGCCTTGATCAACGAAGCTCGCAATTTCCCGGGCCAGGAACGTCAGGTGATCGAATTCTTCCAGAAAGATCCAAACGCGATGGCCCAGCTCCGCGCTCCGATCTATGAAGATAAAGTCGTCGATCACATTCTGGAAACAGCGAAAGTGAAAGAAGAGACAGTGTCTAAAGAAGACCTGCTCAAGGAAGACGAGGACTAAACGTCCCCGTCATACGAATGATAAAGCCCGCGCCATCAGCGCGGGCTTTTTTAATCAAAAGCGAAGCCCGAGATCAGCCTTTCAGCATATCCCGGCTGACAATCACGCGCATGATTTCATTCGTGCCTTCAAGGATCTGGTGCACGCGCAAGTCGCGGACAATTTGCTCGATGCCATATTCCGACAAATAGCCGTATCCGCCGTGGATTTGCAGCGCATCATTCGCTACTTTGAATCCTGTATCTGTCACGAACCGTTTCGCCATTGCGCA
>CAYGUD010000195.1:0-5009 GCA_964352865.1 uncultured Hyphomonas sp. | reverse complement strand
GGGCCGGCCCGGCTATGGCATGGCGCTGTCGCAGACTGCCGGCGCCAAAGCAGTGCAGACGGCGCGCGCTTTGCTGCGCAATATCAGAAAGCCGTCTGGCGGCGTTGTGGCTGCGGCACTGACCTCGACGATGGTCGATGAGGGGTCGCTGCAAGCTTTTGCTGATACACTGATGCATTGGGTCACTGCCAAAACAGATACGGATCCTGAGTTGAGCGCAACCTGGCTTGCCATGCACGATGTGCGCGCGACCGCCAATGCGCTGAACCTGACACCGCTGCAAACGGCGACGAAGCTGTTTTCCGTCTTGCAAGACGGCGTGAAGACTGTAAGCGCCTGAGGCCATGTTCGATACGCACGTAAACCTCCACGCAGAAGCCTATGAAAATGATCTGGAAGACGTGCTAAACCGCGCGCGCGAGGCTGGCGTGTCACGAATGTTAGCCATCTGCGAGCGTCTCGACAGTTTTCCGCAGGTGAGAGCGATCGCAGACGCGCATGATGATATCTGGTGCAGCGTCGGTACACATCCCCATCACGCGAAAGACTTTACCGAGACGACTGCTGAAGACCTGATCACGCTTGCCCAGGATACCAACGTCGTCGCGATTGGCGAAACGGGGATGGATCTGCATTACGGATACAGCCCTCAAGAACAGCAGGAAGCGAGTTTTCGCACCCATATTCGAGCGGCTCGAGAGACCGGACTGCCCGTGATCGTTCATACGCGCGAAGCCGATGACCTCACAGCGCAGATTCTGGAACAAGAATACGCTCAAGGGGCGTTTCCGATCCTGTTGCATTGCTATACGGGCGGACCTGACCTGTGCCAACGCGGCCTGGCCCTTGGGGCGTTCGTCTCTGTCTCAGGCATCTTGTCCTTCAAGAGCGCCAAAGAGGTGCGGGCGGTGATCAAGGATGTGCCATTGGACCGCGTCATCCTGGAAACCGATTGCCCCTATCTGACCCCGATGCCATATCGCGGGCGGCGAAATGAGCCGTCTTATTTACCTTATGTGGCAGATGCCCTGGCAGAACTGCACGAGACAACGCGTGAGGAGATCGGTGCCATCTGTGAATCCAATTCCTTGCGCCTGTTTCACGGCGTCTCATGAGCAAGCGGCGGATCAGGTTTACACTTCTGGGCACCGGCTCATCGGGCGGCGTGCCGCGGGTTGGGGGAGATTGGGGCGCGTGTGATCCGAACGAACCCAAAAACCGGCGCCTGCGTTGTTCAGCGCTAGTTGAAGCCTGGGATCCCTCAACCCCAGACACCAAAACGACGGTCCTGATCGATACGTCACCGGATCTGCGCGAACAACTTTTGCAAGCTGAGGTTCAAAAACTCGACGCGCTCGTTTTCACGCATGATCATGCAGACCAGACGCATGGCATCGATGATGTCCGCGCGTTGGCCATCCGTAACCGGGCGCGCATCATTTGCTATATGGACGAACCGACGTCGAAAACGCTGGTCCCGAAATTCCGCTATGTCTTTGAAGGCCAGGGCGGATATCCAGCCATTTGTGATCTTCAGCCAAAGATCGCAGCTTTTCAGGCCTTCTCGGCGTCGGGCGCGGGCGGTGAGATTGAGTTTCTGCCGCTGGATCAGGAACATGGGTATATCCGCTCGCTCGGCTTTCGCATCGCGGACATGGCCTATTGCAATGATCTGAATGCGCTACCTGAAGAGACCATGACGCACCTGCAAGGGCTCGATCTTTTGATGTTAGATGCGTTGCGATACACGCCGCATCCATCCCACGCGCACTTGGATCGGACCCTGGAATGGATTGAACAATTGCAGCCCAAGCGTGCAGTACTGACCAATCTGCATGTCGATCTGGATTATGCCACGCTGATCAAGGAATTACCGGCCGGGGTTGAGCCAGCTTATGATGGCTGGTCGTATGAGACCGATTATTAGGCTGGTTCCGTCAGGTCCTGGACCAATTTGTTGACGCTGCCATAATCCGTTTTTCCGGTTCCAAGTACCGGAATCTCTTCGACAAAAAAGACTTTGCGCGGCACTGAGAGTTCGGACACGCCGTGAGACTGGCACCACGCAAGCAGGGCGCTGCGATCGGCGTCCTTGGCGGTGCTCAATAAGACCACTTGTTCGCCTTTTCGAGGATCCGGAATAGCGGCTGCGGCATGCATGTCATCAGGCCAGATCGCACTGGCGCAATTTTCGACCACAGCGAGTGACACCATCTCGCCGCCAATCTTGGCAAACCGTTTGACGCGGCCCATGATGCGGATGCAATTGTCCTCGTCCATGATACAGATATCACCTGTGTCGTGCCATCCATCTTGAGGTGGCTCAATAACACCCGGCGCGGAAGACCGCATATAACCGAGCATTATGTTCGGGCCGCGAATGCGCAGCTTGCCGCCCTCGTCGATGCCTTCGACGGGCAACAGCTCATATTCCATGTCGGACATCAGGCGGCCAACGGTGCCCGGCTTGTTAAACTCGATAGAGTTCGCCGCGACGACGGGCGATGCTTCAGTCGCACCATAGCCTTCGAGAATTTCGATTTCGAATTTCTTGCGTACAAAGGCGCGGGTCTCGTCGCGTACCCGTTCTGCGCCGCACACGGCGAGACGAACGGTGTCGAGCGCGCCATCCTTGGCGACGCGCGCGTACTGGCCGATGAAAGTGTCCGTCGCGAGCAATATCGTAGATCCGGTCTCTTCGATCCGGCCAGCGATTTCGCGCGGTTGTAACGGGCTTGGATGGAACACAGCCTTTACACCGGCGATCAGTGGAAGGATCGCGCCAACTGTCAAACCGAAACAATGGAATGTTGGCAGCGGGTTAAAGACAATGTCCTTGTCCGGGTCGAGGCCAATATGCGCGCGCACCTGCTCGACATTTGCGACGATGTTATGATGCGAAAGGACAACGCCTTTTGGCTCGCCCTCCGTCCCGGACGTGAAGAGGACAACGCCAGGCTTCTTGTGGTTCTGTCCACTATGGAAAAGGCCGGGTAGGATAGGTCCTAATCCACCGGCAACCTTATCCATCAAGCCGAGGTTTTCCCGCACGTCCTCCAGGTAAATGAAGTCGGAGACATCATCGAGCTCAGCAATCAGAGCTTCGAGACCGCCCAATTCGACAAATTTATGCGCGGTGACAATTTTGGAAATTTTGCCAGCTTTCATTGCCGATTTAATATTGGCGGAGCCAGCCGAAAAGTTCAGCATGGCTGGCAATCGACCTGATGCAAGGACAGCGCAGAAAGCGATTACTGCGCCTGCACCTGTCGGCAGCATAATGCCGACTGTTTCATTGCGGTCGAATTTCTTGCCCAAAGCGGACCCGAGCGCAAAAGCCCCTCGCAGCACGGTCTTGTAGTCAACCTCAGTCCCGTCGCCATCTACAATTGCGACGGTCTTGCTGCCAAACTGTTTCGAGGCCCGAATGATGGCTGAGAAAATATCGGTCTTGGCTTTTTGGGCGCGCCACTGCAGCGGGGCCGGGGTCTTTGTGTCAGTCATGGGGTCACTATGCTCTGAACTGTTAACTGTTTGCAACAAAGTGTCACAGTCAGTGATCAGATCAAGTATTATTGCTGTCATCTGCAACCAGTTGCATAGGCGCTATGCCACTCAAGTGCTTGTCGAAATGACCATTTCGCTCCATTTAGGAGACATGGCGACACTGATTGATAAAAAGCCGCAATTTCGGCACCCGGAAAAGCGTAATCGTCCAGATACACCGCTCCTGCGCAAACCCGACTGGATTCGCGTTAAAGCGCCGACGTCAAAAGGCTATGCCGAGACGCGCGAAATCGTCAAATCAAAAGGGCTGATCACTGTATGTGAAGAAGCCGGTTGTCCGAATATTGGCGAGTGTTGGGACAAGAAACACGCGACCATGATGATTATGGGCGACACGTGTACCCGCGCCTGTTCGTTCTGCAATGTCATTACCGGCAAGCCGGGCCCACTGGACGAGGACGAGCCGCGCCGCGTCGGGCAAGCCGTCGCCGAAATGGGCCTCGAGCACGTTGTCATCACATCAGTTGACCGCGACGATCTCGAAGATGGTGGCGCAATGCATTTTGTACACACAATCAGAGCCATTCGAGAGGCCTCGCCGAACACCACGATTGAGATCCTGACACCAGATTTTTTGCGCAAAGACGGCTGGGAAGCCAAGGTCATTGATGCCAAGCCGGACGTGTTTAACCACAATCTAGAAACCGTGCCGCGACTCTATCTGACCATCCGACCGGGTGCACGATACTTCCACTCTTTACGCTTGCTCGAAAAAGTCAAAGACCGAGACCCCACTCAGTTTACCAAGTCTGGCCTGATGGTCGGGCTTGGCGAAAGCAAAGAAGAAGTCATGCAAGTGATGGACGATATGCGGTCCGCAGGCATCGATTTCCTCACCATCGGCCAGTATTTGCAGCCCACTCGTAAGCACGCGGCCGTCGATCGCTATGTTACCCCTGATGAGTTTTCAGCCTATGAAGAAATTGCCCGCTCAAAAGGCTTCCTGATGGTCTCAGCCTCGCCTTTGACCCGGTCGAGCTATCATGCCGGAGAGGACTTCGCCCAGTTGCGCGCGGCGCGTGAAACCCAGCTGCGATCGAATGCCTAAAGTATCGGAACAGGTGCTGATCCCGCACAGCGCAGAAAATCTGTACGAATTGGTCCGGGATATTCGTCGATATCCAGAGTTTATTCGCTGGATCAGGAATGTGTCGGTTACAAAGGAGGTGGGAAGCGCTGGCGAAGCCTATTCCTGTCTCGGGAAGGCGTCAGTGCATTTCAAAGGCTTTGACGAGCAATTCTCGACGCATGTAACGGCGGATCCGATCGCTCGAAAGATTGAAGTGAACCTGGAACGCGGACCGTTCCGTCATTTGCGCAATCGATGGCAGTTTGATCCGCGAGACGATGGCAAAACGCGCGTACATTGCTTTATCGATTATGAGTTCAAAAACCCGGTTCTGGGTCTTCTGGCGCGCGCCAATTCGCGTCTCGCCGTAGAG
>CAYGUD010000194.1:0-5040 GCA_964352865.1 uncultured Hyphomonas sp. | reverse complement strand
CGCTGTTAGAGCGGGGCCGAATGCACCGCGAACAAGCCGTCGCAACGCCGAGCCCGGCAATGGATATCTCTGTCCCCAGCAATTTTGAGCGTCTGTTATTTGAAGTCTCAGGTCGCGATGGCGACCAGGTTCGCCGGATTTATGATCAATACAAACAGGCTGGAACCGCTGACCTGCCAGACTCTGTTCGAGGCCCACTGGGGTGCACCGGGTTTTCATCAGCAATTGTCTCTAATGCCCAAACGCTCAGAGAAATGCGCGTGTTCAAGGAAGAGACCGGAGAGCTGATCTGCCCCCATACAGCCGTTGGCACCGCCGTCGCCCGTGATTTGCCAGCGACAGATGCTTGCACTGTCATCCTGGCAACAGCGCACGCCGCTAAGTTTCCCGAAACTGTGCATGAGGCGACAAGTGACGACGCACCATTGCCGCAGCGCTGCCAAGCGCTCCGCGACAAGGGCGAAGTGTACGAACGGGTCGCAAATGACATAAGTTCGGTAAAAGACCTTATTCGGGCCAATATGATCGCCGAGACTTAAGGACATGAGCGCGCAAATTGGTGAATGGCAGTGGAACCGATCCACACAAAGACTGACTCTCTCTCTGATGGAGCCGGAAATTAGCCGGCTCTTGTCCGGAGAATGGGCGTTGGACGATTTAAGCAACGTCCTGGACGGGCTCAGCCGGCAAAGGTTGCGAAATGGGCTGGAGACGCCAAATGGTCATGTCGCGCTGGAATTGGTGACAGCCGAAGGACAGATCGTTCATCTTGCTGGCGGCGCTGTGGACGAGGATTGGTCTCGCGGCGTGGTTCTGTCCATGGGCGCGACCGAATCGAATGAGATGCGCGACAGAGTAGAATTGCTCCCGGTTTACCAACCGATCCTGTGTCTGCGCAGCCGACGCGTCGAAGGATTTGAGGCCTTGGCGCGCTGGGAAGGTGAAGAGGGACTTCAATCTCCAGTTGGCGACCGCAAAGGCCTCGCGACATCGATGCTGATCCACGCGGCTGAAGCGCTCAATCGGTTTCGTAAAATCACCAAAATCGACAGCCTGTTCGTGCAAGTGAACATTACCAGCCTCGATCTCGCCGATGACCAATTGGTCGATTTAGTGTCAGCCCTGCAGAGCGGGCACAATCTGGCGCATGGCTCGATCAGGCTTGAACTGACAGAGCAAGACGCATTGCGCGACACAGGGCAGACGCTCAGCCGATTACACGACCTGCGCGCAGCGGGGGCGGGTATTGTGCTGGACGATTTCGGATCAGGGCATTCATCTTTCCAATGGCTCGCCGACTTACCCGCAGATGCGTTGAAAGTGGATGCCTCATTGATCGCACTAATCGACAACCCACGTGTTGAGACCATTCTTGAGGCGCTGACCTTGATGGCGCGCCGGCTCGGCATGTCATCGACTGCGGAAGGGGTAGAGGACGAAGCGATGATGCCGCGCCTCAGAACGCTCGGATTTGATCACGCTCAAGGTTTTGCCCTTGGACGGCCGATGTCGATTGAAAAAATGGAAGCCTTCCTGACCGGTTAGACGCCCAGATCGGCTTCCAGGTGAGAAATGGCGTGAACGAAATTGCTTGGCGCAATCGCGCCTATGCCGGTCCAGCGGATATCTGGGAAACGGCGTAGAATATTGCGATACGCTGTCTCCAATTGCATGATCGCCACGCGCTTTCCGAGGCAAACGTGCGGTCCATTGCCGAAGGCCAGATGCTCATTCGCGTTGCCGCGTTCGATATCAAACTCGTTTGGCGCTTCAAATTTGGCCGGGTCACGATTAGCGGCAGCGTAATACATCACAACCTTGTCGCCTTCGCTCAAAGCCTGTCCGCCCAGTTCAGTGTCTTTGGTGACGGTCCGGCGCATATACGTCACCGGACTGACCATACGGATCGCTTCATTGACGAAATTCGGAAACAGGTCGCCATTCGCCATCAGTTTGGCGCGTTGCTCTGGAAATTGCGTCAGAAGTTTCATTGTACCCGATAAGGAATTTCGCGTTGTGTCATTGCCCGCAAACACAATCAGCAACCAGGACCCATCCAGAAACTCATCTGATAGAAGTTCGCCATCGATCTTGGCATTGGCAATCGCAGAAAGAAGATCATGCTGAGGGTTTTTCCGGCGCTCAAGCAATTGATGCCGACCATAATCGAACAGCGCCTGGATCTCGTTCATGAATTCCATAATCTGTTCTGGTGACACGGTTCCCAGGCCTTCCTGAAGGGCCTGATATTGCGCATTTTCGAGGTAATGCATCCAATGGACGAGTTTGGCCCGATCTGCTTCAGGGACTCCGAGGATCTCACACAGCGTAAATAGCGGCAGCTCGGCGGAGAAAGTCTCGACCATATCAACCACAGGGCCCTTGGCCTGCATATCGTCGAGCAACTGATTTACTTTTGTATCGACCTTCTTTTTCAGCTCTGCCACATAGTCAGGCCGGAACCATGACATGTGTTCCATACGCAGGGGTGTGTGGTGCGGCCTGTCCAGATTGATCAGTGAATTAAGTGATGACGAATGCAGAAGCGGATGGCGCGGTGTTTCCGGCAGGCCATAGCTCATCAATATGCCGCCGCGTTGCGAAGAATACGTCTCTGGGTCGACTTCAACAGTTTTGATCAGTTCATGGCTAGTCAATGCCCAGAACCCGCGCCCATATTCTTCGGGATGCCACATGATCGGCGCGTCGCGTCGCATCGTATCAAAGGCGTCAAAAGTATAGCCGCCATGTTTTGAAAAAACTTCCGGATCGTTCAAGGCAACAGGCGGCGCAAGCTCATATATCGGTGGGTTGGACGGCGGCCCAGGCGGTGAATCTTCCTGGTAGGTTTCTGTGACGTTTTGAAAGCCCATGTTCAACTCCGTGCAAGATCGATCCACAGCCAACAGACTGCTTTACGTGCACGTTAACCTAACGCTTGCGCCTGTGAAGGCGTGCCCCTGCGGGAGGCTTGCGGCGCTCTCGTTTCGGTCTTGGCGCCGCAGGGAGCAAATGTTCAGGAATCGCATCCTTCAACGTCTCACGGAGCGTTTCAGCAGGGATCTCCTCGACAGCACCTGGCCGCAAATCATCCAGTTCGAATGGCCCGTATTGGGTTCGGATCAACCGATTCACTTGCAGGCCGAGATGCTCCATCGCTTTGCGGACTTCCCGGTTCTTGCCTTCGGTGAGGCGGACATTGATCCAATTATTGGTTCCGGTTTCGCGTTCGAGCTCGGCTTCGATTGAGGTGTAGCGCGTCCCATCATCGAGTGTGACGCCGCCTTTTAGCGTATCCAGCGCATCTTGCGTAATCGTGCCATGCGCACGCGCGCGGTAGTGGCGAACAAAACCGGTCTTGGGCAACTCCATCGCGCGGGCGAGTCCACCATCATTTGTGAGCAACAGGATTCCTTCTGTCGTCAGATCCAAGCGGCCAATCGTAATTGTTCGGGGCAGAGATTTCGGCAATTCTTCAAAAATCGTGCGGCGACCTTCCGGGTCAGATGTGGTGGTGATCAGGCCCGATGGTTTGTGATAGCGCCATACGCGCACCGGTTCATGGGCTTTGACCGGTTTGTCATTGACCCGGATATCTTCATTTCCGGTCACTTTGAAGGCAGGCGTTGTCAGCTTGCGTCCATTGATCCGCACTTCACCGCGCTCAATCATCGCTTCGGCTTCTCTCCGGGATGCAATGCCGGCGCGTGCCAGGTATTTCGCTATTCGCTCGCCTTCCTGCCAATCCGTCTCAACCGATTTCGGTCGACGGTTAGGCCGGCGTTTGGGCTTGCGGTTCGTCTCGCGACGGTCCGTCATAGATACTCTCCAATTATGCTTGTAGGCCGAATACGGGCGACAGGATGGCCAATCCTAATGCGAATTCCAGAGGGATCCAAACAGGGATCATCCCGCTCGCTCTGTTTTCCTGTTTGTCCATGAGCAATGATAAGAGCCGGCCCATGCCAGCTCCAAACCATCCCATGGAAACTGGGAACAGCGCAAATATCTTATAGGTCAGATTGAGGTGCGGCTGCAGCAATATGATCAGCGCCGACAGATGAATGAGCAGCAGCAAACCGCCATAGGTGGCGCGAAACTCTGAAAACCCGCCAGGTTTGGCAGGATCCGGATCCGCCACCAGACGAACGGCGCCAGCGGCCCATTTTGGCGCGAACATCGCGCCAAGCCCGAGAATCGAACAGAATCCGAGCGCAATCATAGCGATCAATTCAAATATGGGCGGCATAATGCGCTCCTAAAACACGCTTTGTTTTCGAGTATAGGGCAGGGGTCGCGTTTGGACAGAGCTCAAGTGATTCCTGCGTCTCGCCACGCCTCTTTTGGCCATCGACGGTGCTGCCAGAACCATTGTTCAGGATTGTTCCGCACTTCGGTTTCGATAAATCGCGTAATCCGTTCCACGCAGGCGCGCACATCGGCGTCAGTGTCACCGGTTTGTTCCGGAAAGAATGGCTCTTGGACAGTAACCTTGAAACGCGCAGGTCCCGTCCGGCGCGTGGAGAACAGCACGATTGGAACATTGTATTTCAGGGCCAAGCGAGACGGACCTGGCGCCGTCATCGCATTATGCCCAAAGAATGGAACCGCTATTCCCTGATTGAATTTTTGATCATTCATCAAAGCTGCGCTCTGGCCCCGGCCCAGGGCACGCATCAATTCCCGTGTGCCCAGGCCTTTCGGCGTCATGACACCAATTCCATAATCGTGTCGGACCTTGTTGAGCTTGCGGTCAATATGAGGATTGTTGAGCGACCGATAGGTGACCACGCAGTCGACTGGACGCTGACAGATGACGGCCGCCATGACTTCCCAATTGGCGAAATGGCCTGACACCATAATCGCGCCCCGGTCAGAGGCCTCAATGGCGTCGAGATGTTCGCCGCCCACGACTTCAACCCGGTCCCCCTTATAAGGATGAATTTTCGGCAGATGCGGTAACTCTCCCGCAGTGCGGCCGACGCTTTCCCAGGATGCTTTTGCGATTTCCGCCCGCGCCTCCTCTGAAAGCTCGGGAAA
>CAYGUD010000193.1:4635-5057 GCA_964352865.1 uncultured Hyphomonas sp. | reverse complement strand
CGACTCTTTTTCAAGTCCAGCCAATCAGATTCTGTCATGTCGGGAGGCGAATGACTGGGGCAACTATTCTCAAGCGCCCACGCTAGCCCTTCATGCGTAATGTCGATCGCCAGCACCCGGTTCTGGCCCGCGTCTTTTCGGCCCCAGCCAGACCGGTACATCATCCACAGGAAGGATGGCTTAATCCAAGTCATCCGAGCCATATTGAAAAATGGCGCGACAAAGGTCTGACTGGATAGCGCTGAATCGGCGATTTGATTTGAATAGGCCTGATACACGCGAATGAAGTCCTGCGTGTAATACGCTCTGATCTCGCGCTCTGGCTGCTGCATATCTGAAATGTATCACGTCAACGGAGCTTGCGAAACGTTTGATCCAATGTCCCCTCCGACGCCGAATGCAGACATTAGATCAGCGTCCGA
>CAYGUD010000193.1:3133-4625 GCA_964352865.1 uncultured Hyphomonas sp. | reverse complement strand
AAAGCAGGGTTGCGGATGAGGATGACGTCAAAGCTGGTCGAGCAGTGTTTTACATCGATGGAACATCTGCGCCTCACAGTATGCCGCTTCCATCACTGGCTCGATTGACTGGATCGGACATGACTGAAAAACTTGTGGTCATCATCCAAGCAGAGGTGACCGATCAAGGTGTTGTTTTAGGTGTCAGACCATTGTCTGGCGGCAACGCGGTGGTCACTCTGGAAGAAGTCGAAATTCTGAACGGCGATGAAAAACTTCCATAAGCGAAGATGGTCATTTCCCAATGTCCGCTTTGACGCCGGAAGCGGACATTAGCTCAGCGGTCTAAATTCGCCCCACTTCGGTCGCTCGGAATCTTGGCTTTTGTCCCCGACCGACACTCAATCAAAGTGTCGTCTCCGGGTTTGGTAGACAAGAAGAAGCCCGCAACACAGTTACGGGCTTCATTCGTTTGATCTCTGATATGTGTATATGCCCATGCACCAGCAGGGGCTTTTGATTTCTCTAACGCGCCGCGATCAGAGTCGTTTTGGCGTTTGGCAAAGTCCCGTCAGGCCAGTGTGTCCACAGCTCGGCCTCTTGGGCGGCGGCCTCGGAAATCGCCGCTTCCTTGATGTGGCCATAGCCGCGAATATCATCCGGGATTTCCGCAATGGCGACGGCGAGGTCGAGATTCTTGGCCGATAGATCTGCCAGCATACGATCAATATTCTCCAGGTATTGATCCCGGATCCGGCGCTCCAGCTTGCGCTCTTCGGTCCAGCCAAACGGATCAAACCGGGTGCCGCGAAGCCATTTGAAACGCTTCATGATCTTGAAGCCGATTTTCATCCAGGGTCCGAAAGACTTCTTCCGCAAATGCCCGTTCTCATCCTTCTTGGAGCCAATCGGCGGCGCCAGATGATAAGCCACTTTGCCGCCTTTGAACTTTTTCGCCAGATAGGCGTCGAAACTGCCATCGGTCCATAGGCGGGCGACTTCATACTCGTCCTTATAGGCCATGAGTTTATACGCGAACCGCGCCACGGCGTCGGAGAGACGCTCATTCAGACCCGCAGCAGATTCGGCCGCTTTGACGCGCGCGATCAGGTCCGTGTAGCGGGTCGCATAAGCGGCGTTTTGATAGCCGCGCAGACGGTCCGCCCGGTCAGCGATCAATTCGTCAAGCGTCTTTGTTGGAATGTGCCCGCGCGGGTCCTTCGCGGTTTCCAGGCGCTCGGGATCATAGGCCGCGATCCGGCCGAGATCGAATGCCGCCATATTGTCATCGGCCTTCACACCATTCAGCTTGATGGCGCGATAGATGCCGCGCAGCGAGACCGGCACCTGGCCTTTTTGCCAGGCATAGCCAGCCATGATCATATTGGTGTAAATCGCTTCATTGAAATACAGAATGGCCAGGGCTTCAGCATCAAAGGCGACGAAATCTGTCGCCTGACGTTTGACCCGTGCGGCCAGCAAATCGCTGTCGAAGGTCTTTGACCGATCGCGA
>CAYGUD010000193.1:0-3123 GCA_964352865.1 uncultured Hyphomonas sp. | reverse complement strand
ATAAATTCACTCGTCGGGGTGACGTCACTATTGGCGTAAGCCGCGGTGCGGTCGGCATCCATAAGGTTAAGCGCATCGCCGCCCGCCGCGACCACCAAGTCACAGGCAATCATGCAATCTGTACTCGCCGGCGGCACGCGCCCCGTGGAAATCATCTCAGGCTCGCGCGCAAAGCGTAAGTGGCTCAGAACCGGTCCACCTTTTTGCGCCAGACCGGTCATGTCGAGACTGGACGCAGCATTGCCATCAACATGGGCGCCCATGGCGAGGATGGCAGCGACGGTCGTCACGCCCGTGCCGCCAACGCCGGTGAATAAGACATTCCAGGCGCGGTCCAGGCTCGGGGTTTCTGGCAGCGGAAGATTGGTCGCATCAATTTCAGGACGCGGCTCATCTTTCGTCGTGAACTCACCATCTGTGATTGTGATAAAGCTGGGGCAGAAGCCTTTGACGCAAGACAGGTCAGTATTGCAAGTCGACTGATTGATGCGGCGCTTGCGCCCGAGTTCGGTTTCAACGGGCTCTACGGACAGACAATTCGATTTGATCGAGCAATCGCCGCAGCCTTCGCAGACTTCAGTATTGATCAGGACACGGGTTCGATCCGGCGCGCGCAATCCGCGTTTCGAGCGGCGACGCTTCTCAGTCGCGCAGATCTGGTCATAGATCAGCACGGAAACACCCGGCGTTTCGCGCAGCTGTTTCTGCACTTTGTCGAGATCGGCGCGGTCATAAATCCGGACCCGGCGCGGTAGGCCTGTGACATTCGCATAGCGAACCGGGTCTTCCGTGACGATGACAATCGTCTCGACGCCCTCGCCTTTGACTTGCGTGGCGATTTGTTGCGGCGTCTGGCCAGACTCAACGGTTTGCCCGCCGGTCATCGCAACGGCGTCATTATAGAGGATCTTGTACGTGATGTTCGCACCAGAGGTTACAGCGGCGCGGATCGCGAGAGAGCCGGAATGCGAATAGGTGCCATCACCGAGATTGACGAACATGTGGTTCTCATCCGTGGCGAAATGCTGACCGACCCAGGCAATGCCTTCGCCGCCCATCTGGCTGGTCATATCAGTGTTCCGGTCGGGCATGAAATTGGCCATATAGTGACAGCCAATCCCGGCCAGGGCGCGCGACCCTTCCGGCACAACCGTTGACGTATTGTGCGGGCAGCCAGAGCAATAATGCGGCGTGCGCACAGTTGGCGTGGCATTTGTCCGCGCCGCTTCACCAGCGCGGCCGACCCGGGCAAAATAGGCGTCGGCTTTGGTTGTGTCCCAGCCTTTCGGCAAGACGCCGCGCAGGGCTTCGGCCATTTCCGGCACCGGAATAGAGCCGGTTTTCGACAGCAGCGGCTTGCCTTCGGCCGTTTGCTTCCCTTCGAGCATTGGGCGCCGTTTTTCCGGCAGCGGATACAGCGCGGCGCGCAACTGTTCTTCGATGAGCGGGCGTTTATGCTCAATCACCAGAACCCGTTCGAGGCCGGAACAGAAGGCGCGAATGCCTTCCTGCTCAAGCGGCCAAGGCATCGCAACTTTATAAATTGTGACGCCCAGCCTTGACGCCTCTTCTGGCGTCAGACCCAAAGCTTCCAACGCTTCGAAGACATCTCTCGCCGCTTGTCCGGTAACGATCAGGCCGACGCGCGGCTTGGCGCTTGGCAGGATCACGCGGTCGAGTTGATTGGCCCGGGCCCAGGCTTGCGCTGCAGGTAATTTGAAATTGCGCAGGCGACGCTCTTTCTCAAGCGGCGGATCCGCCCGGCGAATGTGAACGCCATCGGCAGGGAACTCAAATTCGGGGGTGACGAAATTCATCCGATCGAGAGAGACATCAACTACCGCGCCGCTATCCATTGTGTCGGCGAGCGCGATCATCGCACTCCAGCCGCCGCTGAACCGGCTCATGGCCCAGCCATGCAGACCATAGTCCAGAACGTCCTGAATCGACGCAGGATTGAGGACCGGAATCTCGGCGTCCTGCATGGCGAATTCTGATTGTGATGGCAGCGTTGAAGACTTGCACATATGATCATCGCCAAGCACCGCAAGCACACCGCCCAGGGCCGAGCTTCCGGCTGCATGCGCGTGTTTGAAAACATCGCCGGTGCGGTCAACGCCTGGCGCCTTGCCATACCAGATGCCGAACAGACCCTCACGCTGTGCACCCGGGAATAGTCCAAGCTGCTGACTGCCCCAGACGGCCGTGGCGCCGAGGTCTTCGTTCAGGCCTTCCCAGAATTTCACGTCATGCGCATCGAGCCATTTTTGCGCCGCGCGCAATTGCTGGTCATATCCGCCCAGCGGCGACCCGCGATATCCGGAAATGAAGCCACCTGTATTATGCCCTGCCTGCAGGTCGAGCCGTTTCTGATCAAGCGGCAGGCGAACCAGCGCTTGGATGCCTGTCATATACGCTTTTCCCTCGACAAGATCGTATTTGTCGTCCAGCGTAACTTCACGATGTTCCAAGGCGCACCTCATTAGTGTTGCGTTTAGGTCATATATCCCAATAAATTGCTGAAAATACTTGCCTTGTTTGCACAAACTGGGTTAAATTGAGCAATAAATTACTAAAAAATTCCTATTTTGGGGGCAAATTTGTCAGAGCCACTAGACACTATTGATGCCAAGATTCTCGACTTAATACAAAAAGACGCTTCGCTGTCAGTCGCAGATATCGCTGAACGCGTCGGCCTCTCTTCGTCGCCTTGCTGGCGTCGTATCAAGCGAATGGAAGAAGCGGGGATCATTCAAGGCCGCGTCACTCTTCTGGATCGTCAATCGCTCGGACTTGGTTTCGAAGTTGTTGCCAATGTCAAACTCGCTTTGCCCAGCAAAGACAATCTCGAAGCCTTCGAAGCTCTGGTCGGGAAATGGCCAGAAGTGATGGAATGCATGACCGTGACGGGCGCCGTCGATTACATCATCCGCGTCACCACAACCGACATGTATGCCTATGATAAATTCCTGCGTGAAAAGCTTCTCGGCTCAGCGCTGGTCTCGGACGTCCAGTCGCGGATTATTATCAATGTCGCCAAGCGAACAACCGCTGTTCCGCTTGGACTTGTCAGCGATTATGTTCCAGCGAGTTAGACATTCGGTTATTTGTCTTGCCCTGGCA
>CAYGUD010000192.1:0-5065 GCA_964352865.1 uncultured Hyphomonas sp. | reverse complement strand
CCGTATTCCGGTGCACATGATCGAGACGATCAACAAGATTGTTCGCTCTCAGCGACAGATGCTGCACGAGCTTGGCCGTGAGCCGACGCCGGAAGAGCTGGCTGAGAAGCTCGGCCTGCCGCTGGAAAAGATTCGTAAGGTTCTGAAAATTGCCAAAGAGCCGATCTCTCTGGAAACGCCAATCGGCGATGATGAGGACTCAAACCTTGGCGACTTTATCGAGGACAAGGCGGCGCTATTGCCGGTTGATGCGGCAATCCAGTCCAATCTGCGTGAGACAACAACACGCGTGTTGGCCTCGCTGACACCGCGTGAGGAACGGGTTCTTCGGATGCGCTTTGGCATTGGTATGAATACCGACCACACGCTCGAAGAGGTTGGCCAGCAATTCTCGGTCACGCGCGAACGTATTCGCCAAATCGAAGCGAAAGCGCTGCGCAAGCTGAAGCACCCAAGCCGGTCACGCAAATTGCGCAGCTTCCTGGATACTTAAACTGAAAAGCGGCCTTCGGGTCGCTTTTTTGTTTGGCTGTAAGCTATTCGTCTTGGCGTAAAGGAAAACCGCGCCTGACCAAATAGGCTGCTGGCCAGTTCAATAGACCGAGCGCGCCAGCGAACGGTCCGACGATCGTGAATGCCGCCAAAGGCGCTATAATCATTGAGATCAGCACTTCAGTTCGATACCGCCAAACCGACCGTTTGGTCACCTGAATCTCCTGGTGGTTTAAGCCCAGCCCTTCGGCTTGATTCAAAGCATGCTTGTACATCGCCTGGACGAAGAGATGCGCCAGGCCATATCCGAAATAGAAGATCGCGATGATGTTTCCCGCCTGACGATACGTGCTGATATCCAGCATCGCCATTCGGTCGGTCGAACCTGCGAGCATCAAGATGAACGCAAATAGGCTGTCGAACGTGAAGCGCAGAGGATAGGCTAAGAACAGAATCAGTAGAAGGAGCCCGCCATTCAGCCAAATGATTGTTTGGTCTGCAATTGCGTACCGTCTGAAGAAAATGAAATGCTCGTTCCAGAGCGAGACCATGATCAAAAAACCGGCTGTGACTGGAATGATGTTCCAGAGATGCGGGATTAACTCGCCATAGGTTGCCGGAGCGCTGGACGCCGAAACAAGCATTCCCAATGCAAGCGCGAAGACAATGTCAGAGAGGTTTTCGATCCGGCTGACTGTGTGCCCACGCCATTCGAAATGCGGATCATGATCCAGGTGTTTTGCGATTTCGCTGCGCATTACAAATTCCCCCTCTGGTGAAACAAGGTAGGCGATTTGCGTGAAAGAAAAACCCTGATTGTTATGCGGGCGCCGTTCCGGTGCCACGTAGACTGGCGAAATCCTGACCGGTTGGATTCTGGAACAATCGCAAATCAAATTCCGGTACGGCCGCAAGCAAATGGTCGAAAATGTCCGACTGGATGCCTTCATACTCGATCCAGTTCGTGGTCGTTGTGAATACATAGATTTCGATCGGGACGCCATTCTCTGTCGGTTTGAGTTGCCGGACCAGAAAAGTGAACGTGTCGCCAATCTTTGGATGGGCACGCAAATAGGCTTCGACATAGGCGCGGAATGTACCGATATTGGTCAGCTGACGGCCATTGACCACAGTAGATGCGTCGATCCCGGCCGTTTTGTTGAATTCGGACAGTTCGGATTCTTTTGCGGCGATATAGTCAGCAATAAACTGGATCTTCGAAAACCGGTCGAGCATTTCAGCGCTACAGAATTTGACTGAATTCACATCCAGATGAATCGCGCGCTTGATCCGGCGGCCGCCGGTTTCTTGCATGCCGCGCCAGTTCTTGAAGCTATCATTGATCAGGGATTGCGTTGGAATGGTCGTGATGGTTTTGTCGAAATTACGGATTTTTACAGTCGTGAGACCAATCTCGATAATGTCGCCATCGACTGAATATTTCGGCATTTCAATCCAGTCGCCGACAGAAACCATACTGTTCGCAGAAAGTTGAATGCCCGCAACAAAGCCCAGAATTGGATCCTTGAACACCAGCATCAGAACCGCCGTCATGGCGCCTAGCCCGGCGAAGAACGCGAATGGCGACTGGTCGAGGATCAGCGAGAGGATCGTGATCGCGCCAAAGAAATAGAGCAATAGTTTGGCAATCTGCGCGAAGCTGGTGATCGGAAACGTCTTTGAAATCGGGTAAGTTTTGTAAACTGCGAGCCCGGCATTGATCAGCGCATCGAGGAATAAAACGACCATCAAAGTCAGGTAAAGAAGGCTGGTTGTTTCGATTATTTCCGCGACCAGCGGGAAGGCTGCGAAGACAGCCGGTCCCATTGCGTAAATGACCACGGCGGGTGCCGCGTGAGACAGCCTCGAGAACACTTTCATACGCGCCAAAACGTCGTCGCGCTTTGATTCTGATCGCATCAGGGCGCGGGCCAGAGGACCGACGATTACATATCGCGCGATGAGATAAGCCAGAAGAGCCAGACCCAGAACCGCCAAAAATGCCACTCCGGCCGCAATTCCAAAGTTCAAGTTCTCTGCCAATCCGAAAGGTTTGATGAGTTCTAATATTGCGTCCAGCATCCTGAATCCTCGTCAGCCATCATCTTCTGGCCGATCTTTTGCTGAGCTTCGCGGCGCGGGGGAAGCGAAAATCGACAGTTCCGTCCGTCGATGTCTCTTTTGCAGTCCTGCTAAGCTGGGATTTTTCCTGGCACCATGGCATCCGCGCTGGTTTGGCGGATCGCTTTATGAACAATCAGAATGAACAGGCAGATCATGGCAAGCGGACCAACCGGTATCGCAAGATACTGTGCTGCTTGACGCGTCAAAATCGGAGCGAACCAGACAAGCGCCAGGCCGAAACGTTCATACGGCTCAAAACCGAATTTGAGGCTATTCCTGACCAGGAAGAGTAAAGCTGGTGCGAGAACGACCATATCATAGTCCAGCATGTACGGGGTCATCAGGAGCGAGCCGACAATGAGACTCGCGGCTTTCAAGTCGTGATCCGCTTTGCTGCGCCATATCCAAATGGATGTGACTATGACACACAAGGCCAGAACCGCTTGTGCCCCATACGCCAGAGCGACGGTTCCTCCCCACATCCGGACTACAGAGAAGACACTTGTAATTTTGTGCCATCCTGTAGAGCCGGCTTCCAGAATAACATTTCTGGTGAAGTGTCGACTTTCAAAAAAGGCCTGCCAGATATCCACGCCGAACAAGACAGTGCTCAATGCGCACATCACGATCAGAGTTCCGGCGGCGACTGCAAATGCCCTGTAATATCCACCAGCTAATAGCGCGACGGGAATGAGAATGCCAAATTGCGGTTTGTATGCCAAAAGGGCGATCAGTATGCCTGCGATCGCTGGTTTTGAGCGTAAACAAAGCATTCCACCGGCAATCAAGGCGGCCGTCAAAAACCCGTTCTGACCGTGCAGGAAATTGACCAATACGGCTGGAAATCCAATTGTCGCCAGAATGGCAATCCTGTCACCTATGATCCGACGCGCCGCCAAGACATAGAGCGGCATCGTGAGCGCCATCCAGGTGAGCCAGCTTGCCGAATATGGCAGCAGGGCCAGAGCAGCCGCCACTATCAGAAAGAAGGGTGGGTAATGCCACCCGTAAAACGGGACGTCGGGGTCATTGAAAAGAGTTTGCTGAACGCGCGATTGCTCGACCGGCGTGTATGCTTCGGCGGCATGACCATCCAATACCATTTTCCCAGCTGAATAAACATTCGAGAAATCGGTTCCTAGTGGGCGGCCAAGTTGATCAAGTCCATTGTGGGATGTCGCGATCAGAATAATCGTCGTGACAACGCCAAATAGAATGAAAATCCCTGAAACGAGTGCAATTCGCCGATTGGTAATCCAGCTTGCCGTTTGCAGATATTGAAGCATGTCTTGTGTCTGTATGCTTCATTTTGGATTGTAATTACCTCATCGTCTCAAAATCGCCGGATCAAATATATAAGACAAAAAGCCCGCACCTTTCGGCGCGGGCTTTTTCTATTCGATTTCCATTGCAGCAGCTTAGAGCGCTTCAGTCAGCTCAGGGACCGCGTTGAACAAGTCAGCGACCAGGCCATAATCAGCGACTTGGAAGATTGGTGCCTCCTCGTCTTTATTGATGGCGACAATGATCTTTGAGTCTTTCATTCCGGCCAGGTGTTGGATCGCGCCGGAAATACCGATCGCGATATAGAGCTCAGGCGCGACGATTTTGCCGGTCTGACCGACTTGATAGTCATTCGGAGCGTAGCCCGCATCAACTGCCGCGCGAGACGCGCCCACAGCCGCGCCAAGCTTGTCCGCCAATGGGTTCATCAGACGCTCGAACTCTTCGGCAGAGCCAAGCGCACGGCCCCCTGAAACGATCCGCTTGGCAGCGGTGAGTTCCGGGCGGTCGCTGGCGACGATCTCATCAGAGACGAAAGTCGACTTGAACGGGCCAGCTGGTGCGTCAACGGTTTCGATCGCGGCAGAACCGCCAGATCCGGCGGCTTCAAACGCTGTACCGCGGACGGTAACAACTTTCTTGGCGTCAGACGATGTCACCGTCATGATCGCGTTACCAGCATAGATCGGGCGCACGAATGTGTCCTGACCTTCAATCCCGATAATGTCAGACAGCTGCATCACGTCGAGCTTCGCAGCGATGCGCGGAGTCACGTTCTTGCCCATTGTCGTGGCTGACGAGAACAATGCGTCATAGCCCGCCATCAGAGGCACGATAAGCGCTTCCATAGCTTCAGCGAGCTGCTTCTCATAAGCGTCGCCATCGGCGTGGAGGACTTTACGAACACCGTCTATGCCGGCAGCAGCGGTTGCAACATCGCCGGCGCCTTTGCCTGCGACGAGGATGTCAACGTCGCCGCCAAATGTCTTCGCAGCCGTGACGGTCTTTGCCGTCGCATCAGAGAGCGCTGCATTGTCGTGATCAGCAATAACCAGAACAGCCATTATACTGCTCCTGCAGTTTTGAGTTTTTCGACCAGTGCGGCGACGTCTGCGACTTTTTCACCGGCTTCGCGCACTGGTCGCTAAGTAACTTTGACGACAGT
>CAYGUD010000191.1:0-5067 GCA_964352865.1 uncultured Hyphomonas sp. | reverse complement strand
GTTCGAACCGATCGAATGCGGACACTGGCGATCGAAGCCGCCGAGCAAACGGAACGGATGGATTTGCCTGAGATTCACGAAGCAGACAATTTGCCGAATCTGCTAGGCAGCTGGGATCAAAAGGTTCCCATGGTCTATTGTGATGAGGGGTCGGACGCCGCGCCGCTATCACAATATCGAGAGCGCCTTTCCGATTCGCCAGCGGCGATACTTATTGGTCCCGAAGGCGGTTTTTCGCCTAATGAGCGAAAAATGCTGCGCGAACTCGCCTTTATTCTCCCGATTACGCTAGGTCCACGCATCCTTCGCGCAGAGACAGCGGTTGTGTCTGCTCTCACCCTTTGGCAATCACAGGTTGGCGATTGGCAAAAAGCTCCCTATCTGCCTCAGACATAAACTTCTCCAGGAGGGCAGGGGCGTGACAACTCCGACTAAGGATATTGACGAATCTGCAGCGCGGATTTCTGGGAAAACAGAACTGATCGAGTGGTTCGAGGCAGGCAATAAGCCGAAATCGGACTGGCGCATTGGCACTGAGCACGAAAAATTCGGCTTTACCTGGTCCGACCTCAAGCCTTTGCCCTATGAAGGCGACGCCTCCATCAAGGCGATGCTGGAGGGGCTGCGCGACCAGTTTTCCTGGGACCCCATCGAAGAGAATGGCTACTTAATCGGGCTGAAGAAAGACGGTGCCAGCGTCAGTCTCGAACCCGGCGGACAATTTGAATTGTCCGGGGCGCCGCTCGAGCATATCCACCAGACCTGTAATGAAGTCGGTCAGCATCTCGATGAAGTGCGTAAGATCGCTGATCCGCTCGGCATTGGCTTTATCGGGCTTGGGGCGAGCCCAATCTGGTCAATGGACGAAACCCCGATTATGCCAAAAGGGCGCTACAAGATTATGCGCGCCTATATGGAAAAAGTCGGTCGGCTTGGTCGTCAGATGATGTTTCGAACCTGCACAGTGCAGAGCAACCTGGATTATGGCTCCGAAGCGGACATGGTGAAGAAGTTCCGGACGTCCTTGGCGCTGCAGCCTCTGGGCACGGCCTTGTTCGCAAATTCTCCATTCCTGGAAGGCCGACCGAATGGGTTTCTGTCTTATCGCTCGCAGATCTGGACCGATACGGATCCGGACCGCACCGGTATGCTGCCATTTGTATTCGAGGATGGATTCGGGTTTGAGCGTTATGTAGATTACGCGCTGGACGTGCCGATGTATTTCGTGCGTCGCGGCGGCACTTATCACGATGCCTCAGGCTTAAGCTTCCGGGACTTTATGGATGGCAAACTGTCGATACTGCCTGGTGAGTTACCGGCGATCGATGATTTCGAAGACCATCTTTCGACGATCTTCCCTGAAGTCCGACTGAAGCGTTTCCTTGAAATGCGCGGCAGCGATTCCGGCCCTTGGTCGAGCCTGTGCGCGTTCTCTGCGTTCTGGACCGGTATCTTGTATGATGACGGCGCCCTGGATGCCGCGTGGGACCTGGTCAAAGACTGGACGGCGGGCGACCGTGAAGCATTGCGCCAGAGCGTGCGGACCATCGGCCTTCAAGCGCCGGTTCCAGGCGGTGGCACGTTGCAGGAGTTTGGCAAACAAGTGCTTTCCATTGCCCGTTCTGGGCTTCGCGCGCGTGGAAAAATGTCGGTCTCAGGAGATGACGAGACAGGCTTCCTTCAAGAACTCGATCGAACCCTTGAAACTGGGAAAACGCCCGCAGAAGTGCTCCTAGATAAGTATACCGGTGAATGGAATAAAGACCTGACGCGGGTGTTCGAAGACCTGGCTTATTGATTTGCTCGGACCGCGTCACAACTACTGAGCGCGCCAGCGCGTCCGCTGTCTTCTCATCTGCGAACCGCAGGGCTCTCCAGTTTCAAGCCTTGTGATCGCGCAGCGAGATAGAGTTCAAGCGCGATATAAGTCTCGCTGCCATAAGGTAGGGGCTCTGCCCGAACACCTGTGTCGCAGTCGCGCAATCGGCGCTGCAATGAGCCCAATGATTGCCACTCCAAACGATAGGCGGGGAATCCATTACCATGCCCCTGGCTGAGTGTGTCGCCGCGCAATTGTTTACCCCAATTTTCGGTATGGCATTGTTGGCATGACAAATTGAACTGGCCGCGGCGTGTCAGGAAATAGTCGCGACCTCGCTCAAATGCTGCGGTCGCCGCACCGCCCGTTTCGACGTCCGACGGCATGCCGGCGGATTGATTCGCAACATACGCGGTCAGCGCCAGGAGGTCGTCGGTTTCATAATCCAGCGGGGTCAGACCCTGGTGCTCCGTGCGACAAGAATTGATGCGGCCTTCGAGGTTTAACAATTTGCCAGACGCCGCATCGATGGCAGGATAACGCGCCGCGACCCCTGACATTCCGCCCGCGTGGCAGCTCGCGCAAGTCGTTTCAGTATCTGCGCTCGATTGAAACAAGGCCTCGCCGCGATCAACCCAAAGCAAACCGGGATTGGCGAAATCATCAGACTGCAAGGCTTGAGTGTCGGCCGTCAGAAAAGCATAGCCTGACTGAATGTCCTGTTTCGCCAGAGGTGTTGCTGTTGGCGGCGGATCGGCGCGCTCACAGCCCGCAGCAAGCGTGAGGACCATAATCAGTCCGGCGCGGATCATGTGACGTCAATCGTGGTTTCTTCGCTCCAGGTTTCACCATTCTGGTCTTGCCAGGTGAATGCCAGCGTACCGCTTTCTGTTGCAATCGTATGGAAGGTCAGGATCGGGTTTGCGGCGATCGCGGGATGAAATTCTGCAGAGAAGACCAGTTCGTGATTATAGCGGCATTCAAAACTTGTAATGATGTTGCGTGGAATCTCTTCACCGCGCGATCCACGACGAAATCCGCTTTCCATCTCGTGCTGTATAAGCGCTTTGATTTCAATCACTTCGCCTTGGTTTGCGGTATCTGGAACAGCCAGTCGAATGCTTGCCATATCGTCCTCCTACAAGACCACGCACGCGGCGAGCGTGACGACCGTTTGCATGCTGCCCGACCATAAGGATCCATCATTCATCTCAGCGATGGCCTGAATGGATTGTGTTCCGGACATCCGGATTCGAGTCGAGACAAAGGCTTTGCCAGAGCGCGGTGTGAAGTGAAATTGCGCGATATTCGGCAGTGGATTGCGCGGTGACAGGATTGCGACGCGTTCAACATAATCGTCGGCAGTCATCGGGCTGTCGACGGTCACAGACAGCGGCACGGAATACCCATTCTCTGCAATTGGCGGCAATTTCACCGTGACGCGCCCTTCGCGTATTGGCCGGTCGCCAAACAGTTCTTTTCGGGCTTGCTCGAGGTCTGCTTGATCGGCGATGGCTTGCAGGGGAAAAGCAGCAATAGACACCGCTCCGCTTGCGCCTAGCAAGAGCGAACGGCGATTGAGCGTGATCGAATTATCCAGATTCATCCACATCTCCTTCCAGCGCGCTCAAATAGGCCACCAGATCCTCAACTTGCTGGGCCGACAAAATCGTCTCGCCAAGATAGTCGTTCTGAACTTGATATAAGTCGTGATTGCGAAAATAGGAGGGCATCAACGCGCCAGGTGAGACGATTTGATAATCGACAATTCGTAGCCGTAACTGTCCCGCGCTCAATCGTGCGCCAACCTGGCTAAGATCTGGCCCAATATTCCCTTGAAACGGAGCGTCGAGACCGGAAACAACATGACAAAGGACGCAGTGGCCTTGATCTCGTTCGGCAAACACGCGTTCGCCGCGCGCCGCATCAGCCGATAGATCGGTGAGTGGCTCCGGTATTGCGTCTCCGACAATTTCCCCTGGCTCGATCAAACTTGGCGCGGCGCCATTACAGGCCGCGAGCATCAGCGCCCCGAACAATAGCGCCGGTTTCATCCAAACGCCTCTGCGGTGATCGTATCGAACCAGTGTGCCGCTTGCGCTGCTTCTGCGTTTCGAACCGATATATTGGCGCCGATCGGGCTGACGCCGCCGGCACCGCTAATGCTCTCCAGCGTGCCTGAAGCATTGGAATAGACCCCGGCGATGGAAATGGCTTCATCCGGCGTCGTGTAAGAGTAACAGGTATTGGCGAGGGTGGTCGCCTCAAGTGGCAGGCCCGACAAGGTGCGCGCGATGGATATTGCGCAGACTTTTGCTTGGAGATTGGCGGAGAAGGCCGATTTCGGCATTGGCGCGGCAATCGTTGCATCGCCAATGACATGTATGTCTGACTGTATGCGCGACTCGAAGCTCAACGGATCGATTGGGCACCAGCCAGTTGCGTCGGACACGCCGGCGCGGTCTGCGATCAATCCTGCTTTTTGCGGCGGGATAATATTGATGACGCCGGCTGAAGCCTGGTCAAAATCGGTAAACACTGTTTTGCGCGCTGCATCGACCCGGTTCACGGCGCCATCATCAATCGCGCCGCGCCACTCCAGGTGATCAGGATAATGCAAGGCCCAGGCTTCCTGGAATAGCGCCATTTTTGAGAATTGATCTTTCGCGTCGAGGACGATCAGTTTCGAGCGTGGTTTGTGCGTTTTCAGATAGTGCGCGATCAGGCTCGCGCGCTCATACGGGCCAGGCGGACAGCGATAAGGCGCCGCAGGGGCCGACATGATGACGGTCTCTCCGTCCGACATCGCATCGAGTTGTCGGCGCAGCAATTCGGTTTGAGGGCCCGCTTTCCAGGCATGGGGAAGGCGCTGCGCCGCGGCTTGATCATAGCCCTCAATCGCATCCCAACGAATATCGACGCCGGGCGACAGGATTAGTTTGTCATAATTGATCGCGGTATCGCCATTGATGGTGACTGTCTTTGCAGCAGGGTCAATATCAGAGGCGACACCGTTGACGATTTCGATGCCAGTCGCTGCCACGGCGTCATAGGAAAATCGCTGTTCTGACATATCCCGTTCGCCGCCAATCACCAGATTGCTAAACGGGCAGGCGGAGAATTGGGTATTCTTCTCGATCAATGTGAGGGCTGCACTTGGCACCAAACGTTTCAGCATACGCGCCGCAGTCGCCCCGCCAAAACCGCCGCCAATGATCACAATCCGCGCTCTCGTGCGCGCCATCGCA
>CAYGUD010000190.1:693-5095 GCA_964352865.1 uncultured Hyphomonas sp. | reverse complement strand
TGTGTTCTTTCAAGTCTCCCAAATGGCCGAATATGGCCGTCTGTCTAAGCGCAAACTCGACGACAATCAGGCAGAAGCACGAGTTGATGTGGATCTTGGAAAGCGTGATCCGGCCGATTTCGCGCTGTGGAAATTCGCCAAGCCAGGTGAACCGGAAGACGCGATCTGGGACAGCAAATGGGGCCGTGGCCGGCCCGGGTGGCACATCGAATGTTCTGCTATGGCGGCCAAACACCTTGGCAAAACCATCGACATTCATGGCGGCGGCATCGATTTGCAATTCCCACATCATGAAAACGAGATCGCTCAGTCAGAGTGCGCACATGGGGAAACCATGGCGAACTATTGGATGCACAATGGCTTCCTCGACATGGCAGGTGAGAAAATGTCGAAATCGCTCGGCAATGTCATGCTGATGAATGAGCTGCTCAAGGATTGGGACGGCGAGATCATCCGCTTCGCAATGCTCAGCGGACATTATCGCGCGCCGCTCGACTGGACAACGGATCTGCTCGAACAGGCCAAGACGACGCTCAATCGGATCTATGGCGCGCTACGCCGCGTGTGGGATTCTGAGGGCGGAACCGCGCGCGACAAAGGCGTGAAGAAAGCCCTGAGCGATGACCTGAATACGCCGATCGCGCTTGCTCATCTGTCGCGTCTTGCCGGTGAGGCCAATGGCGCGGCTGACCGCAAGGATGAATTTGCAATGGTGGAAGCGCGAGCAAATCTGGTGGCTGCAGGGGGTTTTCTGGGTCTGCTCACGCGGTCTCCCGCAGAGTGGGAACAAGGCGGCGATCGTGATGAGAATGCCCGCATCGATGCCATGGTTGCTGCGCGGGTTCAGGCCCGGGCCGACAAGGACTGGGCCGAAGCGGACCGTCTTCGCGATGCCCTTGCGGCTGAAGGGACTGAGATCATGGACAGCGCCAGCGGCGCAACCTGGCGGCGCACTTGATGCGTCTCCGATCCCGGATCTTTCCGAACGCCCGATTTGTCTGGTGCTGAACAGCGCATGCCGATAAGACTGCGCTAAAAGCAGGAGGCGCGACGTGGCCTATTTAAAAATAATTCTCGCAAGCATGGTGGGCCTGGCTCTGACCGCTTGTCAGGCCATTTCGGCGGCAGATCATCATACCGCCTATCTCGTCAGGCACGCTGAAAAAGTCACTGGCGATGCAGCCATGGACCTCGACAATCCGCGGGATCCGCCCCTCACGAACGAGGGTGAAGGGCGCGCTGCGGCTTTGGCAGAGCGTCTTAGCGATGCGGGTATTACGGCGATCTGGTCGACTGACACAGTGCGGACCCGCAATACAGCGCAGCCATTGGCAGACAAGCTTGGCCTGGATGTTCAGATTTATAACCCGTCCGATCTGCCAGGATTTGCCGCGCAACTAAAATCGGATCCAATCGAGACGGTACTGGTGGTCGGACATTCCAACACCACACCGCAACTGGCGGAAGCGCTTGGCGCAGACCCTGGTGCGCCGATCGTCGAGAAAACCGAATATGATCGGCTCTATGTGATCGAGCTCGCCACAGGTAGCGGTGAGATCGAGCGTTTCGGCATACCTTCCGACCCGCAGGAGTAAGATGGCGAAAGTCAGAAACCTTCGGACGCTGCTGCAATCTCTTTGCAGTCAAACGGATGGCGACTCGGTGAGCGTAGAAGACTTGCTCAACGCTGTGGGTCGGCGGTCTTATGGGCCGGTCCTTTTATTGCTCGGCTTCATCGCGATTAGCCCGCTGACCATTATTCCCGGCGCCAACGTTTTGGTCGCGCTCATCACATTGATTTTCGCAATTCAAATGGCTGTCGGGCGGCACTATCCGTGGATTCCGCGAAAGGCGCTGGAGTTTAGTTTTCCGCGTAAGCACCTGATTGCAGGCGTCGCGGGCGCGGATAAATATGTCGCGCAAATAGATCGGTTTCTGAAACCCCGGTTGACCTTCCTGACACAAGCGCCGTTTGTGCAATTGGTCGCCCTCGCATGTGTTGGTGCCGCTCTGGTGACGCTGCCGCTATCTTTTGTGCCGCTGGGTCCGGTCATCCCGAGCCTTGCTGTCCTGTTGTTCGGCCTGGCCATCACGGCGCGCGACGGCTTTGTGATTGTTCTGGCATCAGCGAGCCTGGCGGGGGCTTGCTATGTATTGCTTCGCGTCTGGGCCGTTCTGCCATTTGTGTGAGGGCTTGATTTTACCGCATTTCAGCGCGACATGAGCCTCATGGTCGATTTATACCACAATCGTGTCCTGGAATTAGCGGCTGACATCCCACATGTCGGAACGCTTGCGGATGCGCATGGGTCGGCCACGAAAGTATCCCGAATTTGCGGGTCTAGCGTGCGCGTCGATGTGAAACTGTCCGATGATGGCCAAAAGGTTGAAGCGATTGCTGTGGACCCCGAAGCTTGTGCGCTTGGACAGGCCGCCACGGCCATCCTGGCGGAACACGCAATTGGTGCGACCTATGATGAATTGGCCATCGCTCGCGATCAGTTGCGCGCGATGCTCAAAGACGGCGCGGAACCTCCGCGTGGCCGGTTCTGGGAATTGCGCCACCTTGAAGGTGTTCGCGATTATCCGCCGCGTCACGCTTCAACAATGCTGGCCTTTGAGGCTATTCTTGCAGCTATAGAAACGGCTCGAACCAACAGGGCTGCGGCAGCTGACGCGCTGCCCGCGGCCTAACTCAGCGCTCTGAGGGCAAGCACCCTATTCGCCTGAGGCATTAGCGTTTACACCTGTTTTCAAGGAATCAATTCGGGATCATCCCTCTATGTCCGGCCTTCGCCGCTCCGTCGCTTATGGACTGCTCAAAGTCTACAAACTGACCCTTTCACCCATCTTTATGGTGTTCGGGATCCGCTGCCGGCATGAGCCGACATGTAGCCAGTTTGGCGCTGAGTGCGTGTCGCAGCATGGCGTCTGGAGAGGCGGTTGGATGACCCTCGCACGGTTTGTCCGATGTCGACCTGGCGGGTCGTCGGGATATGACCCGGTTCCATTGGAAACGAAATCTGCACCCTTTTGGGCTCCATGGCGATATGGGGATTGGGCTTTGACAGAACGCCCGTTTCCTGATCATGGGCCAGAAACGAAATGAGAAGATGAAGAAGATGATTAAAGTCACGCTTCCTGACGGCGCTGTTCGCGAATATGATGACGGCGCCAGTCCACATGATGTTGCTGTGAGTATTTCGAACTCACTGGCGAAACGCGTCCTCGCTGCAAAAGTCGATGGCGAAATGTATGATTTGATGCGCCCTCTGGAAGGCGACGTCGAACTTGCCCTGATCACAGCAAAAGACCCGGAAGGCCTCGAGCTGATCCGGCACGATGCGGCGCATATCCTGGCCCAAGCGGTCCAGGCATTATATCCGGGCACACAAGTGACAATCGGACCTGTGATCGAAAACGGATTCTATTACGACTTCGCACGCGAAGAGCCATTCTCGTCCGAAGACTTCGAGAAAATTGAAAAGAAAATGGCCGAGATTGTCGATGCCGATTACCCGATCGTGCGGGAAGTCTGGGACAAGGATCAGGCTATCGCGACCTTCAAGTCGATTGGCGAAGATTATAAAGCCCAGATCATCGATGATATCATTCCGCCCGGCGAAGCCATCACAGTCTATCGCCAGGGCGATTGGTACGATCTCTGCCGCGGCCCACACTTGCCGAGTACGGGCAAATTGCCAAAAGCTTTCAAGCTGATGAAGCTGGCCGGGGCCTATTGGCGCGGTGATAGCAATAATGAGATGCTGCAACGCATTTACGGCACGGCCTGGGCGAATGAGAAAGATCTCAAAGCGCATTTGATGCGGATCGAAGAAGCTGAAAAGCGCGATCACCGCCGACTTGGAACGCAGCTCGAACTGTTCCACTTTCAGGAAGAGGCGCAAGGCCAGTGTTTCTGGCACCCGAAGGGCTATGTCCTGTATCGGGCACTGGAGGACTATATGCGCCGGCGTCAGATTGAAGGCGGCTATAAAGAGATCAAGACACCGGCCCTGATGGACCGCAAATTCTGGGAACAATCCGGACATTGGGACAAGTATCGCGAGAACATGTTCATCTCCACGATTGAGGAGGAGGACAAGACGCTCGCCGTGAAGCCGATGAATTGTCCATGCCATGTGCAGGTATTTAATACAGGCCAGCGCTCTTATCGCGATTTGCCGCTGCGCCTGTCCGAGTTTGGCTCGTGTCACAGATATGAACCATCTGGCGCGCTTCACGGGCTGATGCGGGTTCGGGCATTCCAGCAGGATGACGCGCATATTTTCTGCCGTGAAGACCAGATCACGGACGAAGTAGGCAAGTTCTGCGACTTGCTCCAAAGCGTCTACAAGGATCTCGGATTCGACAATTTCGAGATCATGTTCGCGACCCGTCC
>CAYGUD010000190.1:0-683 GCA_964352865.1 uncultured Hyphomonas sp. | reverse complement strand
AATTGACGAAGTTGGCGTAAAATTGTCAGCTCGCCCTGACGGGCGCGCTGGGGCGGACGAGGGCTGGGATCGCTCAGAAGCAGCGTTGAAAAAGGCTGCCGACGCAACCGGGCTCGAAGTCATCTACAATCCAGGCGACGGCGCATTCTATGGTCCGAAACTGGATTTCGTGCTCAAGGACGCAATTGGCCGCGAATGGCAAACAGGCACGATCCAGGCGGATTTTGTACTTCCAGAGCGCCTGGACGCCAATTATATCGCGGAAGATGGCGCCAAGCATCGGCCGGTTATGCTGCACCGCGCAATTCTGGGGTCTTTCGAACGCTTCCTAGGCATTTTGATCGAAAACTATGCCGGGGCATTCCCGCTCTGGATGGCCCCGGTTCAAGTGGTGATCGCGACGATTTCTGAAAGTAGCGATGCTTATGCAGAAGAGGTCGCAGCTGAATTGCGTGCCGCTGGCCTGCGCGTTGAAACAGATCTCAGATCCGAGAAGATCAATTACAAAGTGCGAGAGCATTCTGTGAAAAAAGTCCCTGTGATCGCAGTTGTCGGTGCGCGTGAAGCTGAAGAGCGTAAACTCGCGCTGCGACGCTTCGGGTCGAAAGCACAGGAGATCGTGCCGCTCGAAGAAGGAAAGTCTATGCTGACGCTGGAGTCGCTGGCACCTGAGTTAAAGCGTA